>NZ_JAYGIC010000102.1:0-4049 GCF_034931105.1 Synechococcus sp. CCY9201
CCGTGCTTGCGAACCCAGGCGTGCTGCTGCTCTACGGGGCGGCCGGTGCGGCGGCGGGCCTGCATCTGCTGCATGGCGTCGAGAGCGCCCATCGCAGCCTCGGCTGGCTCGATCCCGCCAACGCCGGTCCTATCCGCATGGCCGGTCGGTGGCTGGCGCTGCTGCTGGGGGGCGGCTTCACGCTGCTGCCGCTGGCGCTGGTGCTGCAGGGGGTGGGCCGATGACGGCAGCCCCCATGGCGAACGCCTCCCCTGACGATCTCCGGCTGGATCCGTGCCTGCCGGCGGGGCCGCTGGCCACGGCCTGGGAGCGCACCCTGCTGGATCTGCCACGGATCAGCCCGGCCAACAAACGGGGTCTGCGGGTGCTGGTGGTGGGCAGCGGCCTGGCGGGGGCCTCGGCGGCCGCCACCCTGGCGGAGCAGGGCTACGCGGTGGACGTGGTCACCTATCACGACAGCCCCCGCAGGGCCCATTCGGTGGCGGCCCAGGGGGGCATCAATGCCGCCAAGAATTACGCCGGCGATGGCGACAGCATCGAACGGCTGTTCCGCGACACGGTCAAGGGAGGCGACTTCCGTGCTCGCGAGGCCGGCTGCCATCGCCTGGCGGAGATCAGCGGCCGCCTGATCGACCATTGCGTCGCCCAGGGGGTGCCCTTCGCCCGGGAGTACGGCGGCACCCTCGCCAACCGCAGCTTCGGCGGTGCCCTGGTCAGCCGCACCTTCTATGCCCGCGGCCAGACGGGCCAGCAGCTGTTGTATGGCGCCGTTCAGGCCCTGCTGCGGCAGGTGGAGGCCGGTCGGGTGCGCCTGCTCTGCCGGCGCGACATGCTCGATCTGATCACGGTCGACGGCGTCGCCCGGGGCGTGGTGTGCCGCCACCAGCTCAGTGGCGCCCTGGAGTGCCACACCGCCCACGCCGTGCTGCTGGCCAGTGGTGGCTATTCCAACGTCTATTTCCTTTCCACCAATGCGGTGAAGTCGAATGCCACCGCGCTCTGGTGCGCCCATCGCCGCGGCGCCTGGTTCGCCAACCCCTGCTTCACCCAGGTCCACCCCACCTGCATCCCCAGCGGCGGCGCCTTCCAGAGCAAGCTCACCCTGATGAGCGAGAGCCTGCGTAACGACGGGCGGGTGTGGCTGCCCCTGCGGCCCGGCGACGACCGGCCGCCGGCGGAGATTCCCGAGGCCGAGCGCGACTACTTCCTCGAACGTCACTACCCCACCTACGGCAATCTCGTGCCCCGCGATGTGGCCTCCCGCCGGGCGCGCGAACGTTTTCTCGCCGGCCAGGGGGTCGGCCCCGGCGATGGCGGCTCCGGCGGCGCCCAGGGGGTGTATCTCGACCTGGCCGAGGCGATCGCCCGTGATGGCCGGGCCGCGATCGAGGCCCGCTACGGCAACCTGCTGCAGATGTATGCGCGCATCACCGGCGAGGATCCCTTCGCCAGGCCGCTGCGCATCGCTCCCGCTCCCCACTACACGATGGGCGGGCTCTGGGTGGACTACCACCTGATGAGCACGATTCCCGGTCTGTTTGTGCTGGGGGAGGCCAATTTCTCCGAGCATGGTGCCAATCGGCTCGGGGCCAGCGCCCTGATGCAGGGCCTGGCGGATGGCTATGTCATTGCCCCGGCCACGGTGACGGCCTGGCTGGCGGGGCATCCCCAACCGGAGGTGGGGCCCGAGCACCCCGCCTGCCGCGCGGCGATCGCGGCCGTGCGCGCCCGGATCGATCACCTCTCGGCGATCGGCGGCAGCAGCTCGGTGGATGGGCTGCATCGCGAGCTGGGGCTGCTGATGCTCGATGTCTGTGGCATCAGCCGCCAGGCCGACGGCCTGCGTCGCGGGCTGGAGGAGGTGGCGCAGCTGACGCGGCGTTTCCACGACGATCTCCGCCTGCCCGTGGTGGATACCCCCATCCAGGGCGAACTGGAGAAGGCCCTGCGGCTGGAGGATTTCCTCGGCCTGGCTGATCTGATGCTGCGCGATGCCCTGGCCCGGGAGGAATCCTGTGGGGCCCATTTCCGCGAGGAGCACCAGAGCGAAACCGGCGAAGCCCTGCGTGACGACGCCCATTTCGCCCACATCGCCGCCTGGGAGCATCGCCAGGGCAGCGTGCCGCAGCGCCACATCGAGCCCCTCCGCTTCAGCAGCGTGGTTCCCCAGGCGCGTGACTACCGATGAGCCGCACCCTCTGCCTCACCCTGCGGATCTGGCGCCAGGCCGGCCCGGATGCTCCCGGGGGCTTCGAGACCCATCGGCTCGAGGGAGTGTCTGCCGATCTCTCCCTGCTGGAGGCCCTCGATCAGCTCAATGAGCAGCTGATCGCCGCCGGCCAGAGGCCCGTGGGCTTCGATCACGACTGCCGCGAAGGCATCTGCGGCAGCTGCGGCTTTCTGGTGAACGGCCAGGCCCACGGACCCCTCGCCGCCACCACGGTCTGCCAGCTGTATCTGCGCCACATCGACGACGGCGCCACGCTGGTGCTCGAACCCTGGCGGGCCAGGGCCTTTCCGGTGCTGCAGGATCTCTGCGTCGATCGCTCCGGCTTCGATCGGATCCTGGCGGCGGGGGGCTACTGCTCCGTGAACACCGGCAGTGCGCCGGAGGCCAACACGATGCTGATCGGTCGCGAGCAGGCGGCTTCGGCCTTCGACACGGCCACCTGCATCGGCTGCGGAGCCTGCGTGGCCAGCTGCCGCAACGCCTCCGCCAGCCTCTTCGTGGCGGCCAAGCTGGCCCACCTCGGCCAGTTGCCCCAGGGCCAGCCGGAGCGAGGGCAGCGGGCCCGGGCCCTGCAGCAGCGCATGGCAGACGAAGGCTTCGGCAGCTGCAGCAACACCCTGGAGTGCGAGGCGGTCTGCCCCCAGCAGATCTCCGCCGACTGGATCAGCTGGATGCACCGGGAGGCCCGGCATGATTAGGGCTGTGGCGCTGCCGCTGCCTTGAACGCAACTCCAGCTCCACGAACCGCCCCAGAGCCGATCCCCTCGCTGAGCCACCTCAACGCCGCCGGCGAGGTGCACATGGTGGAGGTGGGTGATCGGGCCGCCACCGATCGCCGTGCCGTGGCCGAGGGCTTTCTTGCCATGGAGCCGGCGGTGCTGGCCCTGGTGCTGGAGGGCCGGGCCCCCAAGGGCGACGTGCTGGCGGTGGCACGGGTGGCGGCGATCCTGGCCGCCAAGCGCACCTGGGAGCTGATCCCCCTCTGCCATCCGATCGCCCTGAGCGGTGTGGGGGTGCGGATCGAACCTGCCGCCGATGGCAGCGGCCTGCGCCTGGAGGCGACGACCCGCACCACCGCCCCCACCGGCGTGGAGATGGAGGCCCTCACCGCCGTGCAGGTGGGGCTGCTCACCCTCTACGACATGCTCAAATCCGCCGATCCGGCGATGACGATCGGCCCGGTGCGGCTGCTCACCAAGGAAGGGGGACGCCATGGCCCCTGGCAGCGCCCATCGGTCAGCCCTGACCCAGGCTGAACCTCGCGCCCCCTGTCCTGAGGGCGCCCCTTCGATCCCTGTCACCTCGTCGCGCCCAGTCATGGTCAAGCCCGTCTTCGTGACCACCACCTTCACGATTGAGGGTTACGCGATTCGTGAGTACAAGGGCATCGTGCGCGGCATCGTGGTGCGCTCGCCCACCCTGATCCAGGGCTTTCTCGGTGGCCTCAAGTCGATGATCGGCGGCCGCATCGGTGCCTACACCGAGATGTGTGAACAGACCCGCCAGCAGGCCTACGACCAGATGGTGGCCCATGCCCGCCAGCTCGGTGCCAATGCCATCGTGGGCACCCGCTACGACGGCTCCGAGGTGGAGAGCGGCGCCACCGGTGCCACCGAAGTTCTGTGTTACGGCACGGCCGTGGTGGTGGAGCGCCTCGCTGCCGGGCCGCCGCCGCTGCCCACGTCGCCCTTCCCTCCCACCTGAGCTCCGTTGCCGATGTCGTCTGCCCTCCCCGCCGGCGTGCCGGTGCCGGCCGATCCCTTCCCGCCCGAGGGCCTGCCCCTCGAGCAGGCGCGGCGTCTGGTGCTGGCCAGCCTGC
>NZ_JAYGIC010000103.1:0-2340 GCF_034931105.1 Synechococcus sp. CCY9201
TGCCAGCTCCGTGGCACTCCAGCCCAGCAGCGGCGACGCGGCCAGCAGGCGGCGGCGGCCGTCGCTGGCCGGGTCGGCCAGGGCATCGAGCAGGCGTTGCAGGGTGGTGGCACCCTCGCTGGCGAACACATCGCCGCGGCTCACCAGGCGGCTGGGCAGTCCACGCTCGTCCAGGGCCCGGCGCAGGGTTTCGGCCTGGCTATGGGTGCGCACCAGCAGGCAGAGGTCCTGGGGTTGCAGCGGGCGCGTTGGGGCGGGGCCCTCGTCCGCTGCGGCGGTGCGGAGGCGCAGATCCCGCTCCAGCAGCTGCAGGCAGAGGCCGGCCATGGCCTCGGGCAGCTCGGCCTCCTGGGCGCAGGCCAGCAGCTGCAGCGGTCTCTCGCCGGCGGGCAACACCAGCTCGCCCTTGGTGGCGCGCGAGAGAACCTTGGGCGCTGGCAGCTCCGACCGCTCCAGCCCGATGTGCATCAGGGCATTGAGCCCCTTCACCAGGGGCTCCGCAGAACGACGGTTCTCCCGCAGGGCATGGACCGCGTCAGCGCGGTGCCGGGCCAGGCGATAGGTGGCCAGTTCGCCGCCGCGGAAGCGGTAGATCGCCTGTTTGGGGTCCCCCACCATCACCAGCAGGTGGTGGCCCCCCGTCGTGAAGGCTGATTCGAGAATTCGCCACTGGATCGGGTCCGTGTCCTGGAATTCGTCAACCAGGGCCACCCGGTAGCGCTGACGCACGGCCGCGATCAGGGCGGCATGGCGATCCCCCTGGGGCCCGGGGTCCAGGCCCAGCAGCAGGTCGCCGAATCCCATCTGGCCGTTCTGCCGGCGCCGCCGCCGCAGCTCCAGGCGCCCCCAGTGGCCGAAATGGAGCAGGGTCAGCTCCGCCGGCCCGTCCACCAGGGCTGCGATCGCCTCCATCAGCGGCGCTTCGGGCAGGGTCTTGCCCTCCCCTTCCATCGGTGCGGTCAGCTTCACCCAGGGTGCGGGGTGGAAGTAGTCGCGCAGCAGGGCCTTGGGGCTTCTGGCGGTGGTGCCGCCCTCGCGCAGCTCCAGCACCATGGCGTAGCTGGGAGTGGTCTCCAGGGAGGCGATCCAGTGATCCACCTGGGCGGCCCGGTCTGTTTTCGGTTTGGCGGCGTAGGGCGTTGTCTTGGTCTGGATGCCGAGCGCTTTCCAGTCGGCCGGCAGGCGGCGGAAGCTCTGCTCCAGTGCGGCGCCGTGCTCCCTCCACTCCTTCACAAAGCGCTCCCACAGCTGCGGCCACAGGGCCGTGAGCTGGGGTGCCAGCGGTTGGTCGGCCGCCATCGCCGCCGGCAGGGCATCGAGCTCCAGGGCCGGGTCGCCGTCGAGCTGCCCCAGCAGCTTCTGCAGACGCTGGAGCCCCAGGCCGCGGCTCTGCAACCCCGCCAATAACTCCGGCGCCAGGCCGAGCACCTGTTGCTGCCAGTAGTCGTGGCAGACCTGGCGGCTGCGTTCGCCATCGTCGTTCTCCAGCTCCACCGCCGGACCCAAGCCGGCCTCCAGGGCACGGCGTTGCAGGGTGCGGCGGCAGAAGCCGTGGATGGTGGTGATGTCGGCCCGATCGAGCTCCTCAAGGGCAAGCAGCAGCCGGCCCCGCAGCCGGTCGCGCACCTCCGGGTCTGGGGGTTGCAGGGCCAGCCAGTCGGCCAGCACCTGGTCGGGGGGCTGGGTGGTCGCGGCGGCGGGGGTCTCCAGCAGCGTCAGGGCCTCCTGCAGCCGGCGGGCGATCCGGTCGCGCAGTTCGGCGGCGGCGGCTTCGGTGAAGGTCACCACCAGCAACTGCTCGAGGCTGAGGGGCTCCTCCTCTCGGGTCACCAGCCGCAGCACCAGATGGGCCAGGGCAAAGGTCTTGCCGGTACCGGCGCTGGCTTCAAGCAGCTGCACTCCCGGGGTGAGCGGCACCGTGTTGGCATCGAAATCGAGAGCGGCACCCTCGAGATCGACGCCCTCGATTGCGGTGGCTTTGCTCATGGCCTGAGCTCCTCCCAGACCTGCAGCAGTGGTTGATGCAGGGCCAGGGCGTGGGCGGTGCAGGGCCCCTGCAGCAGGGCACGGCCGCTGAGGCTGCGGCCGAAACAGAGGGCCATCACCTCCTCATCCCGTTCCGCCTGCTGTTCGGGACCGCCTTCCCATCGTTTGCAGGCCGCGGCGACCCCGGAGCCGGCCTTCTTCGCTTCGGCGGCGGCGTAGGCCCAGCCCGTTTCCGGCGGCACCGGCCAGCAGATCCGCTGGAAGGCCTGGCGCCACTGGCGCAGGTTGTCCAGGGCGGCGGCGGCCTCCGCTGAGCTGGGGGGGCTCAGGCGCTCGCGGGCCCGGAAGCAGGCA
>NZ_JAYGIC010000104.1:0-1261 GCF_034931105.1 Synechococcus sp. CCY9201
GACCCATGGCCACCACCTGGTCCGTGCGCACGGGGGCCGGCAGAGCCAGGCTGCCGGCGGCGGCGGCATCGATCGCCGCTGACACATCCAGGGGGCGCAGCCGCAGGTCGTCGGGGTTCGGCGGCGGCACCCGACCAGCGAGCATGGCCTGCTGCTGGGCCTGGTCACTGCCCGGATGGCGGGGCAGCAGCACGGTGTAGCCGTGGCTGGCCAGGTGAGCGCCCCAGCCCTCGAAGTTCACCGGATCGTCCCAGAGTCCATGGGAGATGACCACTAGACGGCCGTTACCTCCGCTGCTGGGCGACATCGTGACCACCTGGAGTGGCTCGGGGCGGTGCGAGACGGCGATGGCCACCTGCTGGCGGATCGGCCTGATGGGCCCTGGAAGGCTGAGGGCCGGATCGATGCCGGCCGGTTTGCCGCTGTTGATCAGGCTTTCGGCGGGTTCCTGCTGACGCACCAGCCGATCCAGTACGAACACCGCCTGATCCAGTTCGATCGAGGCGCTGCGTCCGGGGAGCACCTCCAGTACATCCAGCAGGCTGAGGTGGCCCTTGGCGGAACGTCGTTCGAGAGTCGCCACGATCTGTTGAGGATCGGGAGGGGTTTCCAGGCCATCGACCCGCACCAGTGCCTCCAGAATCAGCAGCACCTGAGCCATCAGGGGAGAACCCGCCGATTCCTTGGCGATGGCTCCAATGGGGATGGGAAGGGGGGCCTGAAGCAGGGAGATCAGGCGGCTGCCGAACTTGCCATTGGTGGCTTGATCGAGCTGGGCCAGATCGCTGGTTCCGGTCAGCAGGCTCTTGGGATCTTTCAGTTCCGCCACCCGCACACTGACGCCGGTGTCGACCAGAGGAAGGCGGATTTCAATCAGTTCCAGGGCCTTGGCCGGTGGAGCCAGGATCAGCCCGAGGGCGAGTAACGGGATCGGGCGCAGAAGCGGCATGGTGAGATGGATGGCAGGGCAGCCAACCCGCAGGTGAGCCAGCAGACTGTTCAGTCTCTGGAATGGAGAGAATCTGACATGGCCTCATGCCGCCAGTGGCGAGCAAGTTCGACTGGACCAGCCAAGCCAGATGTGCGGAACGACAGGCGAGCCTGACGCACACTCGAGTCAATCGTTCGTGCGCCTCTAGGAGTTTGTCGCCCGAAACCAGCAGCGCCAGCGAGCACAAGAACTTGCTGAGCCAATGGTCTTGGTTATCGGCATCTCAATGCCGGTGATTCCGGCCAATCTTCGGTTGCCGCACTGGCAGCC
>NZ_JAYGIC010000105.1:0-41267 GCF_034931105.1 Synechococcus sp. CCY9201
CTGCTCACCAGCGTGGCCGCCCAGAAGGTCTACGGCTCGGTGGGACGCTCCCGCCGCGCCCCCGCCGGCAGCTGGGCCCGGCAAGAGCTGCGCTTCGTGCTGGCCGCGGGGGCTGATCTGGAGTGGCTGCCCCAGGAACTGGTGCTCTACGGCGGTGGGCTGTTTGAGCAGGATCTGCGGGTGGAGCTGAGCGAAGGGGCCTCCTTCCTGGCGATGGAGGTGGTGCGCCTCGGCCTCACCGCCGCCGGCGAAGACCTGGGGCCAGGCCGCTGGCGTTCGGCGCTGGAGATCCGACGCCAGACACCGATCGGCCCCCGCTGGGAGCTGGTCGATCGCCTGGAGCTGGGTGGGGCCGCCCTCGACAGCGCCCATGGCATGGCCGGCCAGCCGGTGTTCGGCTCGCTGGTGTGGGCGTCACCTGCCCCCCTGGCTCTCGAGCAGCGCGACGGACTGCTGGAGGCCTGCCGCCAGGACCGGAGCGGCCTGGAGGGCGACATGGCCTGTGGCGCCCTGGATCAGGGCCTGGTGGCCCGCTACCGCGGCCCCTCCAGCCAGGCGGCCCGCTTCTGGTTCACCCGGATCTGGCAGCGCATCCGCCTCAGCCAGGGTCTGCCGCCGCCGGAACTGCCGCGGGTGTGGCCCTTCCAGGAGCAGCCATTGCTGTCCTGCGGGTCGTGAGGCGCCATTCGGTTCCAGCTGAACCGGTCGAGTCCGCGGATCGCTGCCAGAGTGGAGCCGCCGTGCCGCCGCCATGCATCTCACCCCCCAGGAGAAAGACAAGCTCCTGATCGTGACCGCTGCCCTGCTGGCGGAGCGTCGCCTCAACCGAGGCCTGAAGCTGAACTATCCCGAGGCCGTGGCCTGGCTCAGTTTTCAGGTGCTCGAAGGAGCCCGGGACGGCCTCAGCGTGGCGGATCTGATGGCCACAGGCAGCACCTGGCTGAACCGCGAGCAGGTGATGGAAGGCGTGCCTGAACTGATCGACGAGGTGCAGATCGAGGCCGTGTTTCCTGATGGCACCAAGCTGGTCACCCTGCATGACCCGATCCGCTGATCGACCCTCACCCACCCCCAGCCGTTTCCTGTCCCCCCGCCGCCGCTGCCCACCATGGCCCCCCTGATTCCCGGCGAACTGCTGAGCGAACCCGGCACGCTTGAACTCAACGCCGGGCGGCCGGTCACCACCCTGCTGGTGGCCAACAGCGGCGACCGGCCGATCCAGGTGGGGTCTCACTTCCATTTCCACGAGGCCAACAGTGCCCTCAGGTTCGACCGCGACGCCGCCCGGGGCCTGCGGCTCGACATCCCGGCCGGCACCGCGATCCGCTTCGAGCCTGGCGACAGCCGCGAGGTGCAGCTGGTGCCGTTCACCGGAGAGCGCCAGGTGTTCGGCTTCAACGGCCTGGTGAACGGTCCATTGGACTGATCCTCCGTTTCCAACTCCACCAGTCCTCCGCCTCCCGGCCCTGGCCGGTCTCCCCCCAAGCTCCGGCCATGCCCTACCGCATCGATCGCCGCTCCTACGCCCAGACCTACGGCCCCACCACCGGCGACCGCCTGCGGCTGGCGGATACCGAGCTGATCCTGGAGGTGGAGCGCGACTTCACCACCTATGGCGATGAGGTGAAGTTCGGCGGCGGCAAGGTCATCCGCGACGGCATGGGCCAGGCCCAGACCACCCGCGCCGCCGGGGCTGTGGACACGGTGATCACCAATGCCCTCATCCTCGACTGGTGGGGGATCGTCAAGGCCGACATCGGCCTGCGCGATGGCCGGATCGTGGCGATCGGCAAGGCGGGCAACCCCGACATCAGCGATGGCGTCGACATCGTGATCGGCCCGGGCACGGAAGCGATCGCCGGCGAGGGGCACATCCTGACCGCGGGCGCGATCGACACCCACATCCACTTCATCTGCCCGCAGCAGATCGAGACAGCCCTTGCCAGCGGGGTGACGACCCTGCTGGGCGGCGGCACCGGCCCGGCCACCGGCTCCAATGCCACCACCTGCACCCCCGGCGCCTTTCACCTGGCCCGCATGTTGCAGGCCGCCGAAGGCCTGCCGGTGAACCTGGGCTTCTTCGGCAAGGGCAACGCCAGCACGCCGGAAGCCCTGGAGGAGCAGGTCCGGGCCGGCGCCTGCGCCCTGAAGCTGCATGAAGACTGGGGCACCACCCCGGCCGCGATCGACTGCTGCCTCTCGGTGGCGGATCGGATGGATGTGCAGGTCTGCATCCACACCGACACCCTCAACGAAGCCGGCTTCGTGGAAGACACGATTCGCGCCATCGGCGGCCGCACCATCCACACCTTCCACACCGAGGGGGCCGGCGGCGGCCACGCGCCGGACATCATCCGCATCTGCGGCGAAGCCAACGTGCTGCCCAGCTCCACCAATCCAACCCGCCCCTACACGCGCAACACCCTGGAGGAGCACCTCGACATGCTGATGGTGTGCCACCACCTTGATCCGCGCATCCCGGAAGACGTGGCCTTCGCCGAGTCGCGCATCCGCCGCGAGACGATCGCCGCCGAAGACATCCTCCACGATCTCGGCGCCTTCAGCATCATCGCCAGCGACTCCCAGGCCATGGGGCGGGTGGGGGAGGTGATCATCCGCACCTTCCAGACCGCCCACAAGATGAAAGTCCAGCGCGGCTCCCTGCCGGACGATGCGGCGGGCCCCGGCGGCGGCCGCAACGACAACTGCCGACTGAAGCGCTATATCGCCAAGGTGACGATCAACCCGGCCATCGCCCACGGCCTCGACAGCCAGATCGGTTCGGTGGAGGTGGGCAAGCTGGCCGATCTGGTGCTGTGGAAACCGGGCTTCTTCGGCGTCAAGCCGGAACTGGTGATCAAGGGCGGCTCGATCGTCTGGGCCCAGATGGGCGATGCCAACGCCTCCATCCCCACCCCGGGCCCGGTGCACGGCAGGCCGATGTTCGCCGCCTACGGCAGGGCCCTGGCCCCCAGCTGCCTCACCTTCGTGAGCCAGGCCGCCCTGGACGACGACCTGCCGCGGCGCCTGGGGCTGAGCCGGCCCTGCGTTCCCGTGGTGAACACCCGCGGCGGCATCGACAAGGGGGCGATGCGCAACAACACGGCCCTACCCAAAATGGAGGTCGACCCCCAGACCTACGAGGTCTACGCCGACGGCGAGCTGCTCACCTGCGAGCCCGCCGAGGTGCTGCCGATGGCGCAGCGCTACTTCTTACTGTGATGTTTGCCGGGTAAGGAGCCTGCACAAGCTGGTCAAGCAGTGATTTGACGCTTGGTGGACCGGCGGCAGGGCAGCAGAAGGGGCAGCGAGTCGAGGGGCTTCTCAAAGCCCACGCCGAGGGTGACCACAAAGCCGGAGCGTACGAACCAGCGCAGCACGGCCGGCATCACGTCCACGCCGAAGGAGGGATGGGGCCGCACATCCAGTCGTATCCGCAGGCGCTGGGCCAGGGGCATGGGCTGGTCTTCCGTGATCAGCAGACAGAAGCCGCCCACGCTCACATCAAGGATGTCGGCGAGATACCAGGCAGAGGCAGGTTGGCCGAGATCATCCAGCACCTGCACGGCAATCGGGCGGCAGGCCTCCACTGGATTGCGCAGATGTCGGCGGGAGTCCTGATCGTCGCTGGGGCCAATGGACGGCTGCAGGGTCGTGCCGGCAAAGAAACTGCCCGGATACTCGAGCCCTTCAGTGGCCAGGCCGGGATCGGAATCACTGAAGGGGAGGTAATGGCCCTGGGAGGTCATGGAAAGGGGGCACGGAACGAGCTGGGCCAGGTTGCGCGGCAAGGTCTCGGGTCGGAGCGGCGTTGCCAGGCAGGCAACCGCCTCTCAGCGGATGCATCGACTGGACAACCCGGTCAGTGCAGGCTTATCCCCTGCAGGAAGTCAACTCTCATATCCCAATCTCAACTACCACACTAGGCGCGGATTCTCGGAACAACCTGTCACCGTCACAACGGATCCGGCTGCCTGCGCCACGACTCCGTGCAACCAGCCCCAGAACGCTTCAGGCCAAAGCATCCCCACCTGCCAGCTCAGGCCTTACCAGCACGGGCTTCCCCCGCAGCACCGTCTTCGGACACGGTCCCAGCAGTCACCGATCAACCCGCCAGAGATGACATCCGAGCCCCGTCGCCGTCGTGCACGCCTGCCGACACACAGAGCTGCTCAGCCAAGACCGGCACCCACAGAACGGAGCCGACCTCCGGCGCGATTAGGTTGATTGAGGCATCTGCGCTGTTCGGCACGGACCCCTGGCCAGGAAAGCAGCGGAAGAGGACTTGAAGCTCCTGACGCCAAGCAGCCATTCCGTAGCTATTCATACCCAGAGGTGCCCCCGACGCTCAGCATGATCCGCCAAGGTCAGCCGGAGCCGGGACATGTTTACCGAGTACAAACCCAACCGCGGCTACGACGAGTACTTCAGTTCCACCGATGAACCCCGGGCGGCCCTGCGGCCCCTGCTCTCCTCGCTCGGCAATCTGGGGCTGGAGGAACTCAACCGCAACCATGCCGCCGCCGGCATGCTGCTCAAACGTCTCGGGGCGACCTTCCGCCTCAATGATTCCGGCAACCGTGGCGTCGAGCGGATCCTGCCCTTCGATCCGCTGCCACGGCTGATCGCTGTCGGGGAATGGCAGCGGCTGGAACTCGGACTGATCCAGCGCCTCGAAGCGATCGACCACTTCCTGGCCGATGTCTACGGCGATCAGAACATCCTCAACGACGGCGTCATCCCCCGCTCCGACGTCGAGAGCTCCCAGGGCTGGCGCCCCCAGATGCAGGGATTCCAGCTGCCGCTGGGCCGCTGGTGCCACATTTCCGGCCTGGATCTGGTGCGCGATGGCAAAGGCACCTGGCGCGTGCTGGAGGACAACCTCCGCTGCCCCTCCGGGGTGGCCTACTTCCTGGAGAACCGGCGCGTGATGAAACGCATGTTCCCCAGCCTCTTCCAGGGCCGCACCGTCCAGCCGATCGACGATTACCCCTCTCACCTGCTGCAGACCCTGCGGGAACTCGCTCCCTGGACCGAAACGCCGAAGGTGGTGCTGCTGACGCCGGGTGTGTTCAACAGTGCCTATTTCGAGCACAGCTATCTCGCCCAGCAGATGGGCATTCAGCTGGTCGAGGGGCGTGATCTGATCTGCCAGGACGATCGGGTCTGGATGCGCAGCACCAGCGGCCTCGAGGCGGTGGATGTGATCTATCGCCGCATTGACGACGACTTCCTCGATCCGGCGGTGTTCCGCAGCGACTCCATGCTGGGGGTACGCGGCCTGATGGCCGCGTACCGCGCCGGCCGCGTCGCGATCGCCAACGCCCCCGGCACCGGCGTGGCCGACGACAAGCTGATCTATGCCTATGTGCCGGAGATGATCCGCTACTACCTCCACGAGGAGCCGATCATCGAGAACGTACCCACCTATCTCTGCTCCCGCGACGAGGATCAGGCCTACGTGCTGGAACATCTCGGCGAACTGGTGGTCAAGGCCGTGGCCGAGGCCGGTGGCTACGGCATGCTGATCGGCCCCCACGCCAGCGCCTCTGAGATCAGCGAGTTCGCCGACAAGATCAAGGCCAATCCCCGCAATTACATTGCCCAGCCCACCCTGGACCTCTCCACCGTTCCCTCCCTCAGCGACGGTGAACTCTTCCCCTGCCATGTCGACCTGCGGCCCTACGTGCTGCGCGGCAAGGGGGCCTGGGTCAGCCCGGGAGGGCTGACCCGCGTCGCCCTGCGGCGAGGCTCCCTGGTGGTGAACTCCTCCCAGGGGGGCGGCTGCAAGGACACCTGGATCGTGGACGAACGCCAGGCCGAGGAGGTGGGCGCATGCTGAGCCGCGTCGCTGAATCGCTCTACTGGATCAACCGCTATGTGGAGAGGGCCGAAAACATCTCCCGTTTCGTGGAGGTGAGTGAAGCCATGGCGCTCGACTGCCCGCCCGGCAGCGCTGAACCCTGGCTGCCCCTGATCGACGCCAGTGGGGATCGCGAGCTGTTCGACAAGCTCTGCCCGGCAGGCTCGCCCACCGACGTGGTGCAGTTTCTGGTGCATGAGGTCGAGAACCCCAACAGCATCGTCAATTGCATCGCCATCGCCCGTGAGAACGCCCGCCAGATCCGCGAGGTGATCACCACGGAGATGTGGGAGCACATCAACGATCTCTACTGGACCCTGCAGGAGAATGAGGCGTTCTGGCGCAAGCCTCCCCAGGAGCAGCTCCATGAGATCCGGCGGGGCTGCCAGTTGTTCTATGGCATCACCGATGCCACCCTCAGCCGCGACCTCTCCTGGCAGTTCAGCCGACTGGGTCGCCTGATCGAGCGGGCCGATAAGACCACCCGCATCCTTGATGTGAAGTACTTCCTGCTGTTGCCAAGCCCGGCGGAAGTGGGTGGTGTGCTCGACGAACTGCAGTGGATCTCCCTGCTGCGTTCGGCCGGGGCCTATCAGATGTTTCGTCAGTCGAGCCAGCGGGCGATCGAACCCAAGGCCGTGGCCGCCTTTCTGTTGCTGGATCCGGTGTTTCCCCGTTCGGTGCGTTACTGCCTGGAGCGCATTCACGACACCCTGAGAATCGTGCAGGGCCGCTCCGTGCCCGGCGCTCCCGATGCGCTCGAATGCCTCAGCGGCCTCACCCTGGCCCGCTGGAGTTACACCCGTATCGACGATCTGATCGCCACTGGTCTTCACGAGGCGATCGATGCCTTTCAGAGCGATCTCAACGCCATCCACGATCTGATCGAGGCCCGTTACTTCGAGGTGGCCATCCCCACCAGCTCGGACAGCAGCGACAGCTCCGACGCCTGATCTCCCCATCCAGCGGCTCCACTCCACCGGCATGCGCGCCCGCGTCACCCACACCCTCACGTACCGCTACAGCGCACCGGTGCTGCTCGGTCCCCATCGTTTCTGTCTCAGGCCCCGCGGCCACGGCTTTCAGCACCTCCGCTCCTTCGAGCTGAGCATCACCCCCGATCCCAGCCGCCTCTACCCCCTGATCGCCGCCAGCGGCGATGAGATCCTGCGGGCCCGCTTTCTCGATGCCACGGAGGTGTTTGAGGTGAAGGCCACCAGTGTGGTGGACACCCTGGTGCCGGCAGCCCTGGCCGTTTGCCTTGAGGAGAACGAGCCGCTGCTCCCCTATCCGATGGGCCATCTCAATAGCGATCTGCTGGGAAGTCTCCAGGGTTGGCTACCGAATGGCCAGCACGATCCGGCGGCGGTGGACCTGGCCCAGGAGGCGCTGATGGGCTCCGACCAGCGGGCGCTGATGTTTCTGACGCAGCTGGTGGAGATCATCCAGGACCGGGTGAAATACACCCAGCGTCACATCGGCCCGGCCTGGCCGGCCGGCCGCACGCTCAAGGAGCGGGTGGGGTCGTGCCGCGACCTGGCGATGCTGATGATCGAGACCTGCCGCTGCGTGGGCCTGCCGGCCCGCTTCGTGAGCGGCTATCACCTGGTGGAGCCGAAGCCGAAACGCTACGACCTGCATGCCTGGGCGGAGGTGTACCTGCCGGGGGCCGGCTGGCGGGCCTTTGATCCCAGCGGCATGGGCGCCATCGACGATCGCTACATCCCGGTGGCCACCTCATCGAAGCCGGAACTGACCGCCGCCGTGACCGGCAGCTTCTCCGGCCCCCCCAAGGTGACCAGTGAGCTGGAGTGGAGCATCGAAGCCGAAGAACTGGCCATGACAGAAGCGCTGGCGGCCGTCTGACGAAGCCGAAGAGATGCCGAAACCCCCATCATCGGTAGCGATTGGTGCAGCATCGCCACCCCAGCGGGGAGCATGAAGGGACCACCCTTTGATCCAGATGCGGCACTGTGCCGCGCCCTTTCCATGGTTCTTTCCCCCCAGTCCTCGGGCACGGCGTCCAGCCATGGCCTTGCCGAGGCGATGCGCCGGCATCTCTTCTACAGCCAGGCGAAGGCCCCGTCGCTGGCCACCAGCCACGACCACTACCGCAGCCTGGCCCTGGCGGTGCGCGACCGGCTGCTGCAGAGCTGGGTGGACACGGCCGAGTCCTACACCGAGCAGGGGGTGCGCACGGCCATCTACCTCTCGGCCGAGTATCTGCTGGGCCCCCACCTGGAAAACAACCTGGTCAACCTGGGGATTCGGGATGACGCCGAGGCCGCCTGTGAGGAACTGGGCCTGGATCTTGAGGACCTGATCGCCGAGGAGCCGGAACCGGGCCTGGGCAACGGCGGCCTCGGACGGCTGGCGGCCTGCTTCCAGGAGTCGATGGCCAGCCTGGAGCTGCCGGCGATCGGCTACGGCATCCGCTACGAGTTCGGCATCTTCCGCCAGGGAATCGGCCCCACGGGCCAGGTGGAGAGCACCGACCCCTGGCTGAGCCGCGGCAACCCCTGGGAGGTGATCCGGCCGGAGTGGAGCTATCCGGTGGAGATCGGCGGTCAGATCGTGCTGGGCGTGGCCTACGACACGCCGATCCTGGGCTACGGCGTGCACACCGCCAACACCCTGCGGCTGTGGTCGGCCCAGGCGCCCGACGACTTCGACTTCGCCTCCTTCAACGCGGGCGATTACCCCAAGGCGGTGCTGCGCAAGACCCAGTCGGAGACCCTCTCGAAGGTGCTCTATCCCAACGACGAGATGGAGCAGGGCAAGCGCCTGCGGCTCAGCCAGCAGATCTTCTTCGTGAGCTGCTCCCTGCAGGACATGTTCCGCATCCTGCAGGGGCAGGGCCTGGCGGTGACCGATTTCCACAAGAAGTTCGCCGTTCAGCTCAACGACACCCATCCGGCGATCGCGGTGGCGGAGCTGATGCGCCTGTTGATCGATGAGCACGGCGTCGACTGGGACACCGCCTGGACGATCACCACCGCCTCGATCAGTTACACGAACCACACGCTGTTGCCGGAGGCCCTGGAAACCTGGGGAGTGGAGCTGTTCGAGCAGTTGCTGCCAAGGCAGCTGGAGATCATCTATGAGATCAACTCCCGCTTCCTGCGCATGGTGCGGCTGCGCCATCCCGGCCAGCCCCATCTGCTGGAGCGGCTCTCCCTGATCGAGGAGGGCGAGCATCGCCGGGTGCGCATGGCCCACCTGGCCGTGGTGGGCAGCCAGCACGTCAATGGGGTGGCAGAGCTGCACAGCAAGCTGGTGAAGGAGCAGCTCTTCCACGACTTCGCCGCCCTCTGGCCGGAGAGGTTCTGCAACATCACCAATGGCGTCACACCGCGGCGCTGGCTGGCGGTGTCGAACCGGCCGCTGGCGGCCCTGCTCGATGAGGCGATCGGCTCGGGCTGGCGACGGGATCTCGATCAGCTGGAGCGGCTCGAGCCCCTGGCCAGCGACGCCGCCTTCCTGGAGCGCTGGCAGGGGGTGCGTGAGCAGGCGAAGCAGCGCCTGGCCCAAGCGATCCGTCAGGAGGCCGGGGTGCTGGTGGACACCACCTCCCTGTTCGACGTGCAGGTGAAGCGGATCCACGAATACAAGCGCCAGCACCTGGCCGCCCTGCAGATCGTGGAGCGCTATCTGCGCATCCGCAATGGCGAGCAGCTGCCGCCCCGCACCTTCATCTTCGGGGGCAAGGCGGCGCCGGGCTACGCCATGGCCAAGCTGATCATCCGCCTGATCGTGGGCATCGCCGAGATCGTCAACATCGATCCGGCCATGGATGGGCGCCTGCGGGTGGTGTTCCTACCCAACTTCAACGTCAAGCTGGCGCAGCGCATCTACCCGGCGGTGGATCTCTCCGAACAGATCTCCACCGCCGGCAAGGAGGCCTCGGGCACCGGCAACATGAAGATGGCTCTCAATGGCGCTCTCACCATCGGCACCCTCGATGGCGCCAACATCGAGATCCGCGAGCGGGTGGGCGAAGACAACTTCTTCCTGTTCGGCCACACGGCCGAGGAACTGGCCGTGATCAACCGGAACGGCTACCACCCGATGCCGTGGCTCGAGAACGACCCCGTGACCCGCGAAGCGATCGACCTGATCGGTTCGGGCCATTTCAGCGAGGGGGACCGCGACCTGTTCCATCCCCTGCTGGCTAATCTCTGCAGCAGCGACCCCTTCCGGGTGATGGCGGACATTGGCGATTACCGCCGTGCCCACAATGCCGTCGACGCGGCCTGGAGTGATCCGAGCCGCTGGGGCACCATGTCGGTTCTGAACACGGCCCGCTGCGGATTCTTCAGCAGCGACCGCTCCATCCGCGAATACGCCGAGCGGATCTGGCAGGTGGAGCCAGCACCGGTGCGAGCCTGCAATGTGGTGGGGGGTTCCGGCGACGGGCGCCATTCCTGAGGCCGTCCGGCAACGGTCGGTCGCTGTCCGCCCTACCACCCCTGGGTTCCGTCCTTCTTCAGCGCCACCGTTGTCCCAGCCTCCGGTCCACCACCACTCCTCGGTTCACGCCCCCGCCGCTGACAACCAGCCGGAACGAGCGTCGGCAGCCGCCGCGGCCGAGGCCCGGCTGAGGGCCGCCGGCATCCACCTCACCCTCGGCGGCGAGCCCACCTACGTGCCGTTCGAGCCGGAGGGTGCCGAATGGAGCGTCTGCGCCGATGGCCCCACCAAGCTGCCGATCGCCCAGCGCCTGGCGCGGGAGCTGCAGCAGCAGGTGTGGCCGGGCAGCACCCTGCTGTATTGCCCCGGGAAGCGCTACGAGGGAGAGGTGAATCCCCGCTGGGCGCTACGGCTGATCACCGGCCTTGAGGGCAGTCCACCGCCGGTGCGCTGGCCCGAACCCTGTCAGCCCGGTGATCTGGGCAAGCCTCTCACTGCCGCCGAGGCGACCGCCTGGCTGGCGGACCTGGGGGCGCGGCTGGGGGTGGAGCTGCATCCGGTCGAACTCAGCGACCCGCTGGATCCTCACCGGCGGGTGTGGGCCGTGCCACTCACCATCGACGATGCAACCCCACCGGAGGGCCGCGATCCCGAACACCCCGCCTGGCTGGCGGTGCCCTGGCCCCTGGCGAAGGCGCACCGCCAGCTCAGCGGTGCGCCCGGACCAGCCGGCCTGCGCCTGCCGCTTGAGCACTTCCCCGACCACGCCCCCCGCCAGGTGCTCACCCTGGAGGTGATCGAGTCTGATGGGGCGGTGGCTGCCGGCAGCTGGGATCTGTTTCTTCCCCCCCTGCTGAGCGAGCCCCTGGGGCTGCTGCTGCAGGCGGTGGCCGATGGCCTGGCGGATGCGGTGCCGGGCGCCCCCCTGGCGGCCCCGGCCCTGAGCGGCGTGCTGCCGAGCGATGGACCAGGGCGCTGGCAGGTGCTCGGCCTCACCGCCGATCCGGGCGTGCTGGAGGTGAACCTGCCCGTGTGCCACAGCTGGGCTGAGTACGACGGCTGGTTGCGGCGGCTGGAAATGGCCTGCACCACGGTGGGCCTGCGCAGCTGGAAGAGCGCCGGGGGCGGACGCCAGGAGAGCACCGGCGGCGGCAACCATCTGCTCTGGGGAGGCGCCAGCCTGGAGCAGAATCCCTTCTTCGGTCGACCGGCCTGGTTGAGCGGCATCCTGCGTTTTTGGCAGCACCATCCCAGCCTGGGCTACCTGTTCAGCGGCGCCTGCGTGGGGCCGGCCTCCCAGGCACCACGGCCGGATGAAGCGATCGGCTCCCTGTTTGACCTGGAACTGGCCTACAGCTGCATCGAGCAGGCGGATGCGGGCAACCCCGATGGTCCGCCCGACGCCGGCGCCGATCGCCGCAGCCTGATCGGCGAAACCCTGCGCCACCTCCATGCCGATCGCAGCGGCAACAACCACCGCAGCGAGATCAGCTTCGACAAGTTCTGGAATCCGGGGGCGCCGGCGGGCTGCCTGGGGCTGATCGAATTCAGGGCCCTGGAATCCCTGCCGCGGGTGGAGTGGAGCAGCGCCATCGCCCTGCTCTGGAGCTCCCTGGCGGCCCACCTGCTCGATCCTCGCCACCGGCCGGAGCAGCTGCGCCCCTGGGGCACTGAAGTGCACGACCGCATGCTGCTGCCCAGCCAGCTGTGGGCCGATCTCGACACTGTGCTGGCGGCCCTGGCGGAGGATGGCCTTGGGCTCGATCCCACCCCCTTCCAGCAGCTATGGGACTGGCGCTTCCCGCCCCTGCTCGACTGGCAGGACGGCGCCGCCTGGCTGGAGATCCGCCCCGCCCTGGAACCCTGGCCCCTGATCTGCGACACCCCGGTGGAGGGGGGCTTCACCAGCCGCTTCGTGGATGCCTCGCTGCGCCGCCTGGAGATCCGAGCGAGCGGCAGCTTCCGCGATCACCACCACCTCCGTCTCAATGGCCGCCTGCTGCCGCTGGCGCCGCTGGCAGCGGGGGGTGAGGAACCACCGCTGGCGGTGCGCTACCGCCACCACAGGCTCTACCCCTGCATGCATCCGGCCATCGAGCCCCACATGCCGCTGGAGCTGAGCATCGAGCAGCACAGCCCCAACCCTGAGGGCAACCTGAACACGGTGGCCCGCTTCTGCCTCGACGACGACGGCACCACATTCCAACCGATCATCCGGAGTGGCTGGGTCGGCGAAGGCGATGCCCCTCCCTGGACCCTGCCCGCTGAAGGCCTCTGCACGGTGGACCTACGGCTGGCCTGAACCTGGAGTCGTCCGCCTCGGCACAACGGCAAGCGGGTCATGACTCGGGCGGAACGGGCGGCACCGGTCCCACCAAGGGATCGGGCGGCCCCCAGTCCCAGCATCCGCACCAGAAGTTCTCGGGCACGATCCGCCAGTTGTGGTCCCTGCTCGGCTGGGGTGGCAGATAGCGGCAGGAGAGCAGGCCATCGGCATCGAACGCCGCCGAGCGCCGCGCAAAACGGCAGTTGGCACAGGTCTGCTGAGAGAGCTGCAGGGACATGGCGGGGAGGCAAGGCGCTGCGGCAGACGCCTGAAGACCGCTGGCGGAAGTCCGCAGGCGGTTGAAGAAGGCCCAACCGTAGTGGCAGTTCGCCGATTAGGGATCCCGATAGGCAGCCGCGATGGCATGGCGCTGTTGCCTGGCCCCAAGCAGGGCATCGACACAGGCGCGGTCGAGCTTGCCGTCAGTCGCCATCTGAAGCAAGGTCGCCTCGGCCGCCTCCGCGGGAAGGGCGTCGTAGATGTCCGCCACCGCCACGATGCGGGCCTCCAGGGCAATGGCCCCGTTCTCCAGGCCGAAGGGATAGCCGCTGCCATCCAGCAGCTCGTGGCGGCCCGCCAGCATGCGATGCAGCATCTGCGCCTTGGGGCTGGCCACCAGGCGCAGCCCCGCGATCAGGGCGTCGACCAGCTCCACGCCACGCAGCACCTCAGCGTCCATGGCACGGCGCTCCTCCACGCTGAGGCGGCCGGGCTTGCTGGCCAGGGCGACGGTGGTGAGCTGCCGGCCCACATCGGCAAGGGAGGCGAAGCCATAGAGATCGGCGGCAAAGTCTGGGGGAAGTGGTCGACGGTGCCCCAGTTCCATGGCGATCAGACGGCTGTAGAGCGCCACACGCTCCACATGATCGGCACTGCCGCCCTCGGGAAGATCCGCCAGGTGCAGGGCCAGCTGCACCGCCTGCCGCAGCGCATGGACCAAGCCCATCTCCTGCAGGATCAGGCTGGCGCTGAGTTCCACCCAGGGTTGGAGCCGTTGCAACAGATCGGCCGTGAACAGACCCGGCTCAATCGCATTGAGAAAGAGAAAACCGAGCAGCTCACCGCCGCAATGGAGCGGCACGGTGTAGGAGCTGCGCCAGCCCTGCTGGAGCAGCCAGCGGGTGTGGAGCGAGATCGGGGGCAGCTCCGCCAGCATGTCGTCGATCACCCGACACTGGCGTGACGCGGCCAGCTGAGACAGGCTGGGGATGGTGGCGAGCTGATGGTCGTAGAAGGTGAGGTTGGGGGTGATGCAGCTGTGGCTCGCATAGGTGCTGAGCAGATCATTGCGGGGCTCATAGAGCGCGAAGGCCAGCCGCTCCACAGCCGGCACCTGCCTGCGAATCTGCCCGTGCAACTCAGCCAGACGCCTGTCCAGGGGCTGGCGGATGTCCAGGCTGGTGTAAGGCTGAGGAAACAGGGTGGCCATGCAGCTGACGGACCGAACCGGAAGAAGAACAACCTGTCCAGCAGATTCGTTGCCGGAACTGGAGCAGGGGACAGGGAACCCAGCTTCACTGTGTTCACCCCAGCCGGGGCGGGCCGGAACGCTCAATAAAGCGTTCCACTCCAACCATTAGATTCAAACCATCCAGGCCAGGCAGCAGCTCAGAACCCGGGCCCAGCAAGACGTGTCGATGCCCTCATCAACGCCGAAAACCAAGGGCGGTGATTCAGATGAAGGACGCATCCTGGCCAGCCTCAATGACCTGGCTGCGGCCAGCCTGGAGCTGGTTCACGACGCCATCCTGCTGATCGAGGCGACCAGCGGTGCGTTGATCGAGGCCAATCCAGCCGCCCGCCGGTTGCTTGGCAGCGGCTCGGGTGGACCAGGCGCCGCCAGCTCCAATCCCGCCGCCCCGGCGGATCCTGCGGTGCTGTCCGCTCTGCTGGCTCAGCTGCCGCCGCTGAGCCAGCTGCGGCAGCAACCCATGGGCCGCGCCGTGGCCCTGTGGACGGCAGCGGATCCAGGTCTGCCTGTGGAGCTGACCTATCGGCTGCAGGGCCTGGAGAGCGACAGCGGCTCTCTGGACGTGCTGCTGCTTGTGCTGCATCAGCCCCAGCCGCCGCTGGGGTCTCCGCCGGCCGTGCAGCTGCAGCACCTGAACGATCTGCTGAACGAAGCCGAACGGCAATCCCACATCGGCAGCTGGGAGCATGTGCACGCCACCGATGCGCTGGTCTGCTCCAGGGAGGCCCGCCGGATCTGGGGACTGGAGGACAGCGGCGATGAACCCTTGCGCTTCGCCAGCCTGCTGGCCCGGCTCGACCCCGACGATCAGACCAGGCTGCTGCACGCCTATGAACGAGCCATCCAGATCGGCGATCCGTTCCAGGTGGATTACCACCTGCAGCTGCCCCATGGCCCCCGCAGGACCCTGCGGCAGCAGGGCGAGACCGACTACGCCGCGAACGGCGAGCCGCTGCACACGGTCGGCACGCTGCAGGACATCACTGAGATCAACGCCCTGCAGGACCAGCTCGAGCAGGCCGCCTATACCGATCCGCTCACCGGACTGCCGAACAAGGCCGCCAGCCTGCGCCATCTCGAGCAGCTGCTGAAGGGGCGGCCCTACAACCAGTGCATCGGCCTGATCAACCTCGATCTCGACAGCTTCCAGTCGATCAACGACAGCTTTGGACCGGAGGCCGGCAACCACCTGCTCTCCGCCATGGCGATGTGGCTGCGCAACCGGCTGGAGCCCGACGACTGGATCGCTCGACTGGGCAGCGATGAATTCCTGGTGATCCGCGGCAACGGAACCAACTCCCTGGGAGATGCGGTGGCCCTGGCCAAGGAACTGCAGCAGTCGTTGATCCAGACGGCCCAGCTGGCCCCGCTGCTGCCGGTGCAACCCAGCGCCTGCTTCGGCGTGAGCACCTGCCCCGAACACGGCATCGACCCCCATCTGCTGCTGCAGGCCGCCAACACCGCCCTGATGGAGGCCAAACGCAGGGGCAGGAACCAGCTGCACCCCTATTCGACCAGCCTCAGCACCCGCATCCGCGAACAACTGGATCTGGAGATGCAGCTCAGCCATGCCGTGGAGCGCCAGCAGCTGCGGCTGGTGTATCAGCCCCAGGTGGATGGGGAGGGGCGGCTGATCGGCGCCGAAGCCCTGGTGCGCTGGTTCAAGACGCCCGCGACCTGCGTACCCCCGGATCAGTTCATCCCCCTGGCGGAGCGCTCGGGCCAGATCCACGCAATCGGCGCCTGGGTGGTGGAGGAAGCCTGCCGGCAGCTGCGGCAGTGGGACCTGCAGGGCCTGAGGCTGCCGCTGCTGGCCGTGAATGTGTCCGGCGTGCAACTGGAGCCGCAGGACCCACCCCTGGAGGCGGCCCTGGCAGCGGCCCTGGCACGGCATGCCATTCCCCCGCAGCGGATCGAGCTGGAGATCACGGAAACCGCCCTGATCAGCAATCCCCAGCAAGCGCGCCAGCAGCTGCAGCAACTGGCCCATCAGGGATTTCGCCTGGCCATCGACGACTTCGGCACCGGCTTCTCCTCTCTGGAGACCCTGCACGCCCTTGCGCTCAACAAGCTCAAGATCGATCGCTGTTTCATCAACGCCCTCGAGACCGACCTCACCGATCAGGTGATCGTGCGCGCCACGCTGTCAATGGCGCGGGAGCTGGGGCTGGAGACCCTGGCCGAAGGCGTGGAGACGGCTCAGCAGTGGCAGCTGCTCAAGCAGCTGGGCTGCACCAGCTTCCAGGGGTATTTCTTCGATCGGCCCCTGACGGCTGAGGCCTTTGCACAACGGCTGCGCGAGCGTCTCACCCCCTCCGCGCAGACCGCCTGAGCCCGGCGCAGACCGCCGGCTCGACCTGAATCGCGGGCAACCTTGCGAAGAAATGCTCCAGGACGTACCAAGCTGTATCCCTCGTGAAACTGGCCGTAGCTGAAAGCCTCGGCCTGACTAGGGTGTATGGATTCGACACCGGGGAGGCTGGGTCGGGGTGACCATCGTGGGGCCTCAAGCGTCGTCGAATTCGCACGATCCTCTGAGGACCAAGGTCCCCCTGGTCCTCAGGGGCAGCGGCCCAGCGACCGAGGACCAGGCCGACGAGCCGGCGGCTCCATTCATCCCCAGAGCCCTCAGCCTCGCTGAGGTGTTCCGCTACGCCCCGGAGGTCAGTGGCGACGACTACGTGCTGTTCGATCCCATAGCGCTCCGCTTCCTCGACTGCAACCGTTCCGCCCACGAACGGCTTCAGTACAGCCGGGAGGAATTTCTCGCCCTCGACCCCGCCGAGATCCAGGCCAACCACAACGAGGGCTGCGTCTGGCTCGCCAAACTGGCGGCCCGGATGCTGCAGGAAGGGCATGGCAGCTTTGCCTCCCTTCACCGCAGCAAAACAGGGCTGATCCGCAACGTGACCGTACGGTTTCTGCGGGTGCAGGTGGATCAGCAACCGATCATCCTGCAGGCCTTTCTGGATCAGACCGAGCAGGGGGAGATCAGCTGGAAGCTCGCCCAGATGAACCGGCAGCTGAACGAAGCCGAAGAGATCAGCCACATCGGCAGCTGGGAGCTGATTCATGCCAGCGGTCATCTGAGCTGGTCAGATGAAATCTTCCGGATCTTCGAAGTCGATCCCAACGCCCCGCCCAACACCTACAAAAACTTCCTGACGCTGGTCCATCCTGACGATCGCAGGGCCGTGGACGCCGCCTATCAGAAGGCCCTCCTGAGCGGCAATGCCTATCGCATCCAGCATCGCCTGCTCTTCCCGGATGGACGCGAGAAACACGTGCTCGAGCGGGGCAAAACCACCTACGACAACCGGGGATGGCCGCTGACCACGATCGGCACCGTACAGGACGTGACCACCATGCACGAACTCGAGCGCCAGCTCGAGGATGCCGCCTACCGTGATTCACTCACCGATCTGCCCAACAAAGCCGCGACGCTGCGCCATCTGGAAGGGCTTCTGCAAAGCAAGACTTACAACGAATCCATCGCCCTGATCAATCTGGATCTCGATCAGTTCGATTCGGTCAACGAGACCTTCGGGCCCGAGGTCGGCAACCGGGTGCTCTGCTCCACCGCTCTGACGCTACGCGATTTGCTGCAGCCGGACGATTGGGTGGCCAGGCTGGGCAGCGACGAATTCCTGGTGATCCGCCATCGCGGCATCACCTCGCTGGGGGCGGCGGTCGAACTGGGGCACGCACTGCAGAGCAAGCTTGCGTCAGGCAGGCTCGTGGGCCAGACCCTGCCGGTGCAGCCCACCGCCTGCGTCGGCGTGAGCAGCTGCCCGGAGCATGGGAGTGATGCCCACACGTTGCTTCAGTGCGCCAATTCAGCCCTGATGGAAGCCAAGCGCCGTGGCCGCAACCAGATGCAGGCCTATTCCACAACTGTGAGCCAGCGACTGCGGGCCAGGCTGGAGATGGAAACCCAGCTGGAGCATGCCGTGGAACGGGGGCAGCTGCGCCTGCTCTACCAACCCCAGGTGGATGGGGAGGGGGTGATCGTGGGCGCCGAAGCCCTGGTGCGCTGGACCAATCACCAGGGGGTGACCATTCCTCCCGACACATTCATTCCACTCGCGGAGCAGACCGGCCAGATCCATGCGATCGGGGCCTGGGTGATCGAAGCAGCCTTCGCCCAGATCCTCAGCTGGCAGAACCAGGGACTGATCGTGCCGCCGATCGCCGTGAACGTCTCAGCCGTGCAACTCGAACCCCGCCTTCCCTCCCTGCCGGACACCGTGCGCTCAGCCATGCAGCGGCATGGCCTGGCAGCCAGGCAGGTGGAACTGGAAATCACCGAAACGGCCCTGATGGCCTATCCCAAGGAAGCGGCGGAACAGCTGAACGCTTTGACAGCAATGGGCTTCAAGCTGGCCATCGATGATTTCGGTACCGGCTACTCCTCTCTGGCCACGCTGCATTCGCTGCATCTGAGCAAACTCAAGATCGATCGCTGCTTCGTGGACCGCCTTGAGCAGACGATCACCGATCGCGTGATCTTGCGCGCCACCATCAGCATGGCGCGCGAACTGGGCCTGCGCACCCTGGCCGAAGGCGTGGAAACCGAGCAGCAGTGGAACCTGCTTCAGGAGCTGGGCTGCGATCTGTTCCAGGGGTACCTGTTCGATCGGCCCCTGCCCCCGGAGCAGTTCGCCAGCAAGTTGCAGGGCACCGCCGGTTGAACGACGGTGCCGAGCAGGCCTGCACGCACCAAGGCCCCTTACCAGCGGACGCCGTGGAGCTTCGGCAGGGGAGCGGTGCGGGAGGTGGTGGCGAACAGCCGGGGGATGTCATGGCTGTTGTAGACACGGAACTCCCGGACCACGCTGGCCCCCTCGTCGCGAACGGCCTGGTTGATCACCACTGAGCCATTGGGGTCCGAGACGGAACGGTGGAAGGTACCGGGGGGAATGCGGAGAATGTCGCCTCCGGTCTGCAAGCGCACGATGTGGAACGGATAGTTCCAGCCCAGGTTGACCAGATAGAAGGTGCGGCCGCCGTGCAGGGCGAGCAGGTTGTCCTCCTGGTGGGGATGCAGATAGAACTGCCAGGCGCCGGTCTCAGGATCATCCGGTGGGCTGATCGCCGGGCCGCTGTGAACCACCAGATCGCGGGCATTGGAGGTGGGCACGGTGATGTCGTAAAAGCGCACCGCCGGCGTATCGCGGAAGCGCTCGTAGGGAATCATTTCGAACATCGGCGCCGGCCTCGGCGCTGATCGTTCACGCTCCTGCTGCAGGGGCAGAGGGGAGGGATGGGCTGCCGCGGAGAGGGGGGTGGCGGTCATGGCAGGAGATCCGTATCGGACGGATCAAGGGCTGAGTGACTCCAGTGAACCGAACCGTTGGCCCCCTGGAACGTGGGCGTCACTACGGAATGCCGCCCAGCCTCGTCCAGTTCGGGCATTGACACCAGCCTGGCAACTGACGCTCCAACCACGGCAAGCGGGGGAGAAGGACTCGCAGAATGCGGAGTGGTCGTCGGGGGACACCAGCCATGCAGCGCAGAGTCCCTGAGGGCCAGAACGACAACATTCCGCAGAGTTGAACCCGCAGATGACCACACAACCCATGGCGGCGCCCTGGATCCGGCTGTCCCTCGCCCTGCCCCTGCTGACTCTGCTGCTGGGCTCGCCCGCCGCGAATGCTCAGCAGGCGATCCGTGGCGGCAAACCCACCGTTTCGGTGCCGAACTTCAAGAACACCGTGACACAGCCAGCCTGGTGGTGGCAGGGCCCTGTGGCGACGGATCTGGCCGCGGCACTGGCCAACGAATTGCAGGCCACCGGCACCCTGCAGGTGGTGGAGCGGCAGCAACTGCAGGAGGTGCTGTCAGAGCAGGAACTGACTGAGCTTGGCATTGTGCGCCAGGGCACGAATGCGGCACAGAAAGGGCGAATGACCGGGGCGCGCTACATCGTGCTTGGCACCGTGACCTCCTACGACTCAACGGTGGATAGTAAGAGCTCGGGCAGCAACTTCGGCCTGCTGGGCTTCGGCACTCGCAAACAGCAGCTCGAAACCAAGGACTACGTGGCGATCGATGTGCGAGTGGTCGACAGCACCAGCGGCGAGGTGGTGGGCCGTCGCACCGTTGAAGGACGGGCGAGCAATGTGAGCGAGGCGCGCGAATCAGGGGGGAGTCTCCTGCCGGCGGCCGGACTGGCTCTCTATCTGGCACCGAACATGGGGCGGACAGGCCAGGCACTCACCGGCGCCGCAGGCACATTGAATTTCGGCAACAACAGCAGCGAAACACAACGCACACCGGCGGCGAAAGCGATCCGTGCGGCACTTGTGGAAGCCTCGGATTACGTGAGTTGCCTGCTGGTGCCTCAGGGAGACTGCATGGCCCGCTATGAGTCTCAGGACTTCGAGCGACGCCAGCGCACCCGGGGCACGCTGCAGCTGGAGTGATTGCCGGACAAGCAAGGCATCGGGCAGGCGGGAAGCAGGACAGGCGCCACTGCAACCCGCCGCCCTTCGGAGTCAAGCCGATTGGCGGCTCAATCCTCGTCGTCCGTGCTGCCGACCGGCACCAGGCGGATCTGCTTGCGGCCAAGCTTGATCTCAAATTCGTCGCCAGGCTGGAGATCGAGCATGGCGGTGTAGGCCTTGCCCACCAGGAGGTTGCCGTTGAACTGCACCTTGGTGATGTAGCTCAGCTTGCGGCCGCCTTTGCCCACGCCTTTGCTGCCGCCGTCGCCGAGGCTGACGCCCTTGGCTTCCAGCAGAGCTTCGTAGAAAGCGGTGAAGTTCAGCCGCTCGCTGCCGTCTTTCTTGGTGCTGACGTAGCCGCAGCTGCGGACCAGTTCGGATTTGGAGACATCGCCCAGTTCCTTGACCTTGGCGAGTAGATCGGATCCCGTGAGCATTGGGTCGATGTGATGAACTCACCAAACATAGCGGGTCATCGTCATTCAGGCCGCCACGGAGGCCCTACACGATGCGACCGACTACCTGGCGGGGCGTTCATGCCGACCCGTGGTGGGATCGAGCCACTCCGCCAGAACGGCCAGCGGAATCATCGGCAGCATCGGCAATGCACAGATCCACCACTCCGTCATGCCCAACGGTGCCGTTCCGAAGAAGGCGTTCATCCAGCCGAGCTGACTGAACACCACCTGGAACAGCAAAGCCAGACCCAGGCCCAGCATCAACACCGGTGACAGGGTGAACTGTTGCCAGCCATGACGGATCCAGCGCATCGGTTGCTTGCCGATCTGGGAGATGCTCAGCAGATACACCACCTGCGACAGCACCAATCCCTGGATCGCCATGGTGCGCGACAGCGCCAGAGAGCCGCCCTGCGCCTGTCCCCAGGAGAAGAGCGAGAAGATCAGCGCCCAGTTGAACAGGGAGATCAGCAGCACCCGCTGGATCAGGGCGGCGGTGAGCATCGGCTGGCCCGGTGGCCGGGGGGGCTGCTGCATCAGCAGGGGCGCCTTGGGCTCGAAGGCCAGCGGCACCGACATCAGCAGGGCGTTGATCATGTTCAGCCAGAGCACCTGCAGCGCCGTGACCGGTAGCTCCAGGCCGAACAGGGCCGCAAACAGGATCGTCATCGAGGCGCCTCCATTCACGGGCAGCACGAAGGCCAGGGTCTTGCGCAGATTGAGCGCGATCGCGCGCCCCTCCTCCACCGCCGCTTCAATCGAGGCGAAGTTGTCGTCGGTGAGCAGCATGTCGGCGGCTTCGCGGGCCACCTCGGTGCCGCCGCGGCCCATGGCGATACCGATATCGGCCTGTTTGAGGGCAGGGGCATCGTTGACGCCATCGCCCGTCATCGCCACCACGGCACCACCGGCCTGCAGGGCCCGCACCAGGGCCAGCTTCTGGATCGGAGCCACGCGGGCGAAGACATCGGTGTCGCCCACACAGGCCGCCAGTTGCTCGGGGCTCATCGCCTCCAGCTCTCGCCCCTCCAGGGCCCGCACCTCAGACCCCTGCCCCTCGGCTGCGGGCCGGCCCAGGCCGATCTGACGGGCGATCGAACGGGCGGTTTCGAGGTGATCCCCCGTGATCATCTTCACGGTGATGCCGGCGGCCTGACAGGCCGCCACCGCCTGGATCGCCTCCGGACGGGGCGGATCGAGCATGCCCTGCATCCCCAGGAACACCAGATCGGCAGCCACGTCGTGGGGTTCGAGCCGCGTCTGGCGCGGTTCGGCCCGCCCCACCGCAAAGGCCAGCACCCGCTGACCGCGGCCGGCCATGGCCGAGACCACCGCCTCGATCGTGGGCGCCACGAGCGGTTGCTCGCGGCCATCGGCCCCCAGCTGGTGGCTGCAGCGGGCCAGCACGGTTTCCACCGATCCCTTCACCAGGATCCGCTGATTGCCGTGCAGGGTGGCCATGAACTGCTGCTCCGCCGCAAAGGGAATGGCATCGCGGCGCGGATGGCGATCGAGGGAGCGGTCCCGATCCAATCCGGCGACCTGGGCCGCCACCAGCAGAGCGGTCTCGGTGGGATCCCCCAGCAGAGTCTGATCGTGGCTGGGGCGGGCGTCGTTACAGAGAAGACCCGCCAGCAGGGTTTCGCGCAGGGCCACGTTGGCGGCGAGGGGATCGGCCGCATCAGGCTCGGGGGCTTCGGGCCAGAGCTCCTCCAGCCGCAGCACCACCCCTCCGGCGTACACCTCCCGCACCGTCATCCGGTTCTGGGTGAGGGTGCCGGTCTTGTCGGAGCAGATCACCGTGGTGCTGCCCAGGGCTTCCACCGCCGGCAGCTTGCGGATGATCGCGTTGCGGCGGGCCATCCGGTTCACCCCGATCGCCAGGGTGATGGTCACGATCGCCGGCAGTTCCTCCGGAATCGCCCCCACCGCCAGGGCCACCGCGCCGTCGAACATCTCGGCCGGAGCACGGCCCCGCAGCAGTCCCACCAGGAAGGTGAGCAGGGCCAGCACCAGGATGAACCGCAGGATCGTGGTGCTGAAGCGGGCGAACTGCCGCGTCAGCGGCGTGCTCAGGTTCACCTGCTCCTGCAGCGAGGTGGAGATGCGTCCCACCTCGGTGGCATCGGCCGTGGCCACCACCAGGCCCTCGCCCTGGCCAGCGGTGATGAAACTGCCGGCATAGGTCATGCCGCTGCGCTCCGCCAGGGGGGTGTCCAGGGGCGCGGCGGCCGTGCCCTTGACCACGGGCCGGGATTCGCCGGTGAGGGCGGATTCATCGACCCGCAACGCACGGGACTGCAGCAGGCGCAGGTCGGCCGGCACCTTGTCGCCGGCCTCGAGCTGCACCAGGTCACCGGTCACCAGCTGCTCGGAGGGCAGACGCCGGGGCTGGCCGCCGCGGATCACGGTCACCTCTGTACGCACCGCGCGCGCCAGGGCGGCGATGGCGGTTTCGGCCCGGCTCTCCTGCACGTAGCCGATCACGGCATTGATCAGGGTGACGCTCCAGATCACCAGGGCTTCGCGCGGATCACCGATCAGCGCCTTGATCGCCCCCACCGCCAGCAGGGTGTAGAGCAGCGGATCGTGGAACTGGCCCAGGAAGCGCAACCAGGCCGGCTGACCGCCGCGGCTGGTGAGCGTGTTGGGTCCCTGGCGCCGCAGCCGCGCCTCCGCCTCATGGGCCGTGAGGCCAGCGGTGGGATCACTGTCGAGGCTGGCCAGCAGCTCCGGGCCGGCGCGGGCATGGGAATCGGCCAGGGCATCGGCCGGGTGGGCCTGGCGTCCCGAAAGAGCGGACGGCAGCGTGCTCATCGGGATCAGGCAGGTGCCCGAACCCTATCGATCAGGCGCTGAGGGAGGAACGGACACGGGACTGGGCGCCTCGATGGTCTTGACGACCCTCTGGGGGAAGGGAATCTCGATGCCCGCCGCGTCAAAAGCCTTCCAGACCGCCATATTCACCTCGCTGCAGATCGACACGTTGTCCATCGGATTGGCGATCCAGAAACGCAGGGCGTAATCGATCGACGATTCGCCATAAGCCAGCACCAGCGCCTTGGGCGGCGGCGAGGGCAACACACGCGCCTGGGCACGGGCCGTGGCCTCCAGCAGCGCCACCACCTGCTCGGGATCATGGCGATAGGCCGCTCCCACACTGACCTGGGAGCGCCGCATCCGATCGCTGCCGGTGTAGGTCGTGGTGGTACTGGTGAAGAAGGTCTGGTTGGGGATGACCAGCTCGGCGTTGTCGCGGTCGCGCCAGAGCACCGCCGCCCGCAGACCGAGGCTACGCACCTCGCAGGGATCCCCATCGATGAACAGCACTGCACCGGGCCGCACCGACCCCTCGAACAGCAGCCAGAGGCCGCTGACGAAATTGGAGAACACCTCCTTGATGCCGAAGCCCAGCCCCACCGAGAGCCCGCCGGCGATCGCCAGGATCGCCGTGGCGTTGAGCCCGAGATGGCTGCAGACCCAGACCACGCCGATCGCCACCACGAGGTAGCGGAACAGCAACTGCACGGCACGGCGACTGCCCTCATCGATCTCGAGCACCTTCTTGACCAACAGGGCCAGGGCCGCAGCCAGAGGGCCTGAGCCCACCACCACCAGATAGAGGATCACCAGCGCCAGAAACAGCCTGCTCAGATCCAGCGGCACTCCGAACCAGGTGCCGACTGAGATCAGCGCCAGGTCGTCGAGGGTGTCGAGTTGGTCGATCAGGGCTATCCCCGCCAGCAGCAGAAAAGCCGGACGAATCAGACGACTCTGCAGCTGATGCAGGAGTCCGGAGGGGAGCACCTTCGTCAGCAGGAGCTGCAGCAGATCCAGCCCGAACCAGGCTGCACGCAGCTGCAGCAGAAGCAGGGCCAACCCGTAGGGCTGACCAGCCCAGGCCAGCAGGCCAGTTCCCAGACCGATCAGAGCCAGGGTGAGGGGCAGAAGCAGAGGAACCAGAGGAGAGCGGCGGCGCAACCGCCTTCGCAACAGATGCAGCCCCACCAGGGGCAGGAGCACCAGCAACATCTGGCCCAGCACGGAGGGCCGCTCGAGATAACCGAACCAGCCGAAGAAATCCTGCAGCAACTGCATCATCGGCTGGCCTGGAGGGAAGGCAAAGGCCGGAGATCGCGGATCAGGGCCTCGGTGGCCGCCTCAGGGCTGAGGGCACCGAACACCAGCTGCACCAGGGTCTGGGCCAGCGCCTCCTGACGGGGATCGCCTGCATGGAGCAGATCCAGCAGCGGCTCGGTGGCATTCGATTGGCGCTGGGATTCCACCAGCGCCTCCAGGGTCGAGGAGCTGCTCACCGGTGGCGGTACGAACCGGTTCACCGGCAGCAGGGAGAAGGTGCCGATCGTCATGCTGCGCTGAATCAGGGGATTGATCGCAAAGCTCGCCATCGCCTTGGCAATCCGGCGCTGATCCGGGCTGGAGCCCTTGCCGAGCACCATCACCCGCTCCCGCGAAATCGGGGTGGGCTCACCGCCGGGGCCGGATGGCATGGTCGCGACCCCCAGCCGCGGACCCAGCTGGCGCTGGAGGGTCGAGAAGTTGGTGCTGCTGCAGCTGATCCAGTCGAGCCGGTCGTGGAGGAAGTCGTCCAGCACCTGCCCCTGATCGGCATAGAAGGTGACCCGCTGCTGCAGGCTGGCGGACTGCAACCAGCGCAGCCAGCCCAGCAACCGCTGGCGCAGCTCCGGCTGGAGTGGTTTGCCCCGCATCACCGTCACGAGAGCCTGATTGGCGCCGAGGGCACCGGCCGTCCAATAGATGTTGATCGGATTGGTGGCCAGCCCCACCCGCAGGCCCTCTGCACTGGCCTGCAGCAGCTCCTCGAGAGTGGCTGGACTGGTCTTCAGCTTGCTGCGGTTGAAGCAGATCACCTCTGGGAAATACAAGAGAGGCACGCCGCTCAGCCGCCCATTCGGCAGTCGCAGGCGAGCAAGGGATGCCGGATGGAACTGCTGCTGTTCCTGCGCCGTCAGCTGCACAGAGTCGGAGAGGCCCATCGCATGCAGATCACCGGCGATCAGTCCACTGGCCACCAGCAGGTCAGGACCGAGACCGCTGCGCACCCTGGCTTTCAGTTTCGGGATGACGCTGTCACTGCGGAACAACTGCACCTGCACCGTCACGCCGGGATGAACGGTGCGGAATGCATTGGTGAGACTTTGTACCCGTTTGTTCAGATCCCCATAGGCCTCAGGGTTGAGGATGCGGTCCGGGTCGATCACGATTCCCATGTAGAGGGTGCCCCTCAGGGGCGGACCGGACACCGACTCCAGGCTCTCCAGGGCCATGCCCTGCAGCTTCGAGCGCAGCGCAGGGCTGGCGGAATCGGCATCCCTGCCGAGCCACTGCACCGCGCTCTTCAGCGACCAGCCCCCGATCACCAGCAGCAACAACGCCAGGGGCAGGGCCACAGGGGAATGGTGCCGGAGCCACAGCTGCAAGCGTCGCTTCTGCCAAGGCCGCTCAGCCATCCGTCAGGTGCCCACCCGCGTGGCCCGCAGTTCGAGCACCGTGGGCCCGACCCAGTAGCTACCGGGATCGGAGCGTGCCGCCGCCATTTCCGCCACCGCCTCCTCGGCATCGGCCTCACTCCAGCGGCCCTGGCGGATCAGCTCCTCGCCGTAGAGGCTCACGAACCGCTCCATCCATTGAGACCAGCCATCGCCGCCACGTCCCAGCACCGGCAGGGGCCGCAGATCGTCGATGCGGAAGCCACGGCTCACCAACAGGGCCGGCAGGCGCCGGTTGACATCCTCATCGCCACCGGCCTCGCGGAAGCTGGCCCGCACGGCCCTGCCGAAGCGGTCCACGGCCTCGCCATAGGGATGAAGGGCGAACGTGTCCCAGTGCATGTATTCATGGGCCACGAAGCGGCCGCCCGGCCTCAGCCCCTCCCCGACCAGGGCCAGAAAGGGTTCCAGCCGGGGGAGGAACATGGCCAGCCAGCGGCTCCAGGCCAGATCGAAGCTGCCGGCCTCCCGCTTCCAGTCGAACGGGCCATCGCCGGCGAGATCGTGGCGGCGCACCTCCAGCTGCCCGAGGTTGGCGGCAGCCGCCGCCGCACGGGCGTGGTCCACGTAGGTGTCGCTGTGCTCCAGCGCCAGCACCCGCCCTTTCGCCCCCACCGCCCGGGCAAGCTCCACACTGCAGAAGCCCGGTCCAGCTCCCAGATCGAGCACCCGTTGACCCGGTGCCAGCTGGGCCCGCTCCCAGGCCGCCTGGGCCAGGGGCAACCAGACCTCATGCTGCAGGCGCAGCCGCTCCCGCTCGGGTGGCTCGGTTCCGAGCACGTAGGCGCCTGAGGCCACGCGGGTCAGTCCTCGGGGTAGAGCAGCGAGGCCAGTTCGTCGGGATCGACGTCATAGACGCGGGCGAGGGTGGTTTCGATGGCGCTGGTCACCACATCGGGCAGGAAGCGCATCGCATTCAGGGCATCGTCGGCGATGTCCTCGGTGAGCAGGGGCTCACCACCGAGCTTCTCGTCGTTGATGACGGCCATCACCCAGCTCTGGTAGGCGGTCACCAGATCGGCGAACTCGAGCTCCGGGTCGTTGAGATCCAGGGGCATCAGGCGTCTCCAGGGACGTTGCCTCTGCAGTTTGCCCGCTGGCGGCGACCTTGGCGGGAGGATGGGCCGATGGCTTCCGATTCCCAGGCCTCAGCTGCGGCGCTGCAGGCCACCCTGTTCGACTTCGCCATCGCCGAACTGGTGCGTCAGCACCGCCAGAGCTTTGCGCCCCTCTGGACCCGCGACAGCTGGGCGAAGCTGCTGATCTGGCTGGCGCTCAACTGCGGCTCCGGCCGCGAGCGCGATGACCTGGAGGCCTTCGCTGCCGCCCTGGGGCCGGTGCTCACCCGCCGGATGCGGCGCCTGTTCTTCGAGCGGGAGCTGGAGGATCTCGGTCTGCAGGTGATGGCGGATCCGGCCGAGCAGCAGGTGCTGGTGCTGCCCCTGACGGGCGAGGGGCCGGTGGATCAGCAGCTGGCGGCAGCGGCCCTGGAGCAGCTGGGCCTGAGAGAGCGGGTGGTGGAGCCGGAGCGCTGGCAGGCCCTGGAGGCCGTGCTGGCGGTGCCCTGGGCCCAGAATGGGAACGGACACGCCGCCGGCAGCGCGGTCGGCACGGACGGCACGGCTGGAGAAGGCCCATGCGCCTGATCGCCTCTTACCGGAATGCCGGATACGAAGCCCTCGCCGATGGGGTGATCGCCTTCTTCGATCGCCGCCCCGACCTGCACCGCCGCGGTGTGGCCTTCTCCTCAGGTGGCGCAGAGGGTCGGAGCGCAGAAGGGCAGGGCGCGGCAGCGGCCGGCGGCGACCAGGAGCCCGACAAGATCTCCACCGACATCAGCCTGGTGGCCATCGACCGCAGCGATCCGGAGGCCTTTGCCCTGGCGGAGGTGATCGTGCGCGGCGTGACCGCCGGTCTGAACCAGTACCTGAAAGAGCGTCCCTTGCTGCGCCAGTGCTGCCCGGAGCAGGCCCTGTTCGTCAACCCGATCTTCAACCTGCAGCGCTACGCCCCCGGGGAAGGCTTCAGGAGCTGGCACTGCGACTGGACCCTGAGCGAGGAGGCCACCGAGCCGAATCGCCGCGTGCTCGCCTGGATCCTCTATGGCAACAGCCTGCCGGAGGGGGGCACCGAGTTCCACTGGCAGGAGCACCACGAGGAGGCCGAGCGGGGCAAGCTCGTGATCTTTCCGGCCGGGCTCTCCCACATTCACCGGGGGCGGGTGAGTCACACCCACACCAAAACGATCGCCACCGGCTGGATCAATGCGGGTCGGCTCGAGGATTACCTGGCGAGGCTCGCGACAGGCTGAGCTGGGGCGCCGCCGAAGCAAGCGCAGGGACAGGGTCGCTTTGAGACCATGGGACCACCGCCGGTGCACCGTTTCCATGGCCGAGGCCGCCCTGCCCAAGACCTACGACCCGGCCGGCACCGAAGCCCGCTGGCAGGCGGCCTGGGAAGCGGCCGGTGCCTTCCACCCCGATCCGAACGCACCGGGTGAGCCCTTCTCGGTAGTCATTCCGCCGCCGAACGTGACCGGCAGCCTGCACATGGGCCACGGCTTCGAGACGGCCCTGATCGACACGATCGTGCGTTTCCAGCGCCTGCGCGGCAAGAACGTGTTGTGTCTGCCCGGCACCGACCACGCTTCGATCGCGGTGCAGTCGATCCTGGAGAAGCAGATCAAGGCCGAGGGCGGCAGCAAGGATGACCTGGGCCGCGACGCCTTCCTCGAGCGCGCCTGGAGCTGGAAGGACGAGAGCGGCGGCACGATCGTGGGTCAGCTGCGGCGGCTGGGCTATTCGGTGGACTGGAAGCGGGAGCGCTTCACCCTCGATCCCGGTCTCAACAAAGCCGTGGTGGAGGCCTTCGTGCGCCTGCACGAGCAGGGGCTGATCTACCGGGGTGAGTACCTGGTGAACTGGTGCCCAGCCTCGGGATCGGCGGTGAGCGATCTGGAGGTGGAGATGAAGGAGCTCGACGGGCACCTCTGGCACTTCCGCTATCCGCTCACGGCTGGCGCCAAGGGTTCAGCCGCCCATGGCAGCGAGAACGGTGCCGACAGCGTCGATCACCTGGTGGTCGCCACCACCCGCCCCGAAACCCTGCTGGGCGACACCGGCGTGGCGGTGCACCCCACCGACCCCCGCTACGCCGCCCTGGTGGGCCAGACGATCACCCTGCCGCTGGTGGGCCGAGAGATTCCGATCGTGGCCGATGAGCACGTCGATCCCGCCTTCGGCACCGGCTGCGTCAAGGTGACCCCCGCCCACGACCCCAACGACTTCGCCATCGGCTGCCGCCATGGCCTGCCGCTGATCACGGTGATGGCGAAGGACGGCACCATGAACGCCGCCGCCGGCCGCTTCGCCGGGCTGGATCGCTTCGAGGCACGCCAGGCGGTGGTGGCCGCCATGGAGGCCGAAGGCTTCCTGGTGAAGGTGGAACCCCACCGCCACAGCGTGCCGTTCTCGGATCGGGGCAAGGTGCCGGTGGAGCCGCTGCTCTCCACCCAGTGGTTCGCACGAGCCGAGCCGCTGGCGGCCCGCTGCCGCGAGGCCCTTGATCGCGGTGAGCCCCGCTTCGTGCCCCAGCGCTGGGAGAAGGTCTACCGCGACTGGCTCACCGACATCCGCGACTGGTGCATCAGCCGCCAGCTCTGGTGGGGCCACCGCATCCCCGCCTGGTTCGTGGTGAGCGAGACCGGCGGCGTGATCACCGACGCCACCCCCTACGTGGTGGCGCGCGATGCGGCCGAAGCCCAGGCCAAAGCGGAGACCCAGTTCGGTGAAGCCAGCCGGGCGGCCGGGCGGGAGCTGCAGCTGGAGCAGGACCCCGACGTGCTCGACACCTGGTTCTCCAGCGGCCTCTGGCCCTTCTCCACCCTGGGCTGGCCCGATGAAAGCAGCGCCGATCTGGCCACCTGGTATCCCACCAGCGTGCTGGTGACCGGCTTCGACATCATCTTTTTCTGGGTGGCGCGGATGACGATGCTCTCCGGCGCCTTTCTGCAGGAGGGCGAGGTACCGGTCGGCGGCCGCGACACCTGGATCCCCTTCCGTGACGTGATGATTCACGGCCTGGTGCGGGATGAAAACAACCGCAAGATGAGCAAGAGCGCCGGCAACGGCATCGACCCCCTGCCCCTGATCGAGCGCTACGGCGCCGACGCTCTGCGCTTCGCCCTGGTGCGCGAAGTGGCCGGCGCCGGCCAGGACATCCGCCTCGACTACGACCGCAAGGACGGCAGCTCCGCCACGGTGGAGGCGGCGCGCAACTTCGCCAACAAGCTCTGGAACGCCACCCGCTTCGCCCTGATGAATCTCGGGGGGGAGACCCCCGCCAGCCTCGGCAATCCCGATCCGGCTGCGCTGACCCTGGCGGACCGCTGGATCCTCTCGCGCCTGGCGCGGGTGAACCGCGAAACGGCCGAGCGCTACGGCAGCTACGGCCTCGGGGAAGCCGCCAAGGGGCTCTACGAGTTCGCCTGGAACGAGGTGTGCGACTGGACGATCGAGCTGCTCAAGCGGCGGCTCAATCCCCGCCCTGCCAGCGAGGCCTGCACCCCGGGCGAGCCGCTCAGCGCCGCAGCCCTGGCCGATCAGCGTGTGGCCCGCCAGGTGCTCGCCAAGGTGCTGACGGAGCTGCTGGTGCTGCTGCATCCGCTGATGCCCCACCTCAGCGAGGAGCTCTGGCACGGGCTCACCGGCGCACCCGAGGGCACCTTCCTGGCCCTGCAGCCCTGGCCCGCCGTGGACGAGGCCGCCCTTGACGCCTCCCTGGAAGCCCAGTTCGCCGAACTGATCGAGGCGATCCGGGTGGTGCGCAACCTGCGGGCCGTGGCCGGCCTCAAGCCCTCCCAACCGGCGCCGGTGGTGTTCGTCACCGGACGGCCGGAGCTGGCGGCGGTGCTGAACGCAGCCAGCGGCGACATCACCGCCCTCACCCGCGCCGCCTCCGTGGAGGTGCGCGATCCAGCTGCCTCAACCCAGGCTGCGGCGAGCGAACGCTGCCTCGCCGCCGTGAGCGGCGAACTGCAGGTGCTGCTGCCGATCGAGGGCCTGGTGGATCTCGATGCCCTGCGCGGCCGCCTCGAGAAGGACATCGCCAAGGCCGAGAAGGAGATCAAGGGCCTGGCCAGCCGCCTCGCCAATCCCAACTTCGCCGGCAAGGCTCCCCCGGAGGTGGTGGCGGAGTGCCGCGCCAACCTGGCCGAAGCCGAAGCTCAGGCGACGCTGGCCCGGGGGCGACTGGAAGGGCTGGGCTGAGCCCAGCCGCCTCTGGACACCGCCTGGGGGCAGGGCATCACCAGTACACCGGATCCCGGAAGGGCTCCACGCAGGTGGGGCGCTCCGGGATGGCGGGAATGCCCTCTGCCGTGAGCGAACGGCCGAGCCATCCCTCCGGCCGAGAGAGCTGCAGCGGCGGCTGGATCACCTCCTGCGCCAGAGGCCTGAATCCCGCTTGTCCATAGAAGGCGGGGTCGCCGTAGGTGAGCACCGCCGCCAGCGAGCGGCGCCTGAGCTCCTGCAGACCGTGATGGATCAGCCCCAGGCCGATGCCTTGGCGCTGATGGGCCGTGCTCACCGCCAACGGAGCGAGCAGGTCGATACGAATCTGATGCTGCGCAAAGTGCAGGCGGGTGAAGAAGAGGCAGCCCAGCAGGGAGCCTGCCTGCTGGGCCCCGAAGGCGATCACCTCCTGATCGTCGATCAGGGCGGACAGTGCAGAGGCAAGCCGGCCCACCAGCAAGCCTTCCTGCGCACCTTCGGAGGCTGTGAACACCTCGGTGAAGAGCTGGCTCACCGCTTCCCGGCAGTCTTTGCCGAGAAGGCTGACCTCCCATTCCTGCATGGCGCGCTGGGCGCCTCGAGGAGGCCGCGGCTGCTCAGGGTCCGGCAGGGAGGCGGATTGCATTCCATGCGGCGGCATGCAAGAACCAGGGCCAGCGTCTTCAGTTGCCGAGCACGCTCAGGTCCTGCACCTTGCCGGAATTCGACACCAGGCAGCGCCACTTCTCATTGGTGGAGCCGCCGCGCACGCCGATCGCGTTGATGATCACCTCCGAGTTGGCCTGGGAGAACTCGCTGCGCACCACCTTGAGGTTGCGCACCTTGCCGGCGTATTGCGTGTTGATCGCCGTCATGCAGGCTGATTTGGCCGCTTCGCTCACCGAGCTGGAACTGCTGCTGCGCGGGGCGGAGGGAACCACGGAGAGATCTTCCACCTTGCCGCTGTTCGACACCAGGCACCTCCAGGTTTCGTTCTCGCTGGTACCCCGCACGCCGATGGCTTTCACCATCACTTCGGAATTGGCCTGGGAGAACTCGCTGCGCACCACCTTGAGGTTGCGCACCTTGCCAGCGTATTGCGTGTTGATCGCCGTCATGCAGGCTGATGTGGCGGCGCTGGGCACTTCCGCCGTCCACGCATGGGGCGCGGAGAGGGCAAGGCCCAGCCCGGCAAGGAGGGCAACGCGGAGACCGACGTTCATGCCGACAACGACAGCAAGGGTTCAACTTACCCGGAGGGAGGAGGACCAGAGGCCCTCTGAATCCGTTGATTCATGGTTTCCTCGGAATCCTCCAGCGGGCGTGCTGACCGATCACAACCCTGCCGGCATAGCCACTGCACCCCCCGGCCACACCCGGCATGGCAGCCGATCCAACCGCAGCTCAGCCGGCCGCCGCCCCTCCGGAGCCCGGCTCTGGCAGACCCTCACCCACAAAAGTGCCTTCCTGTCGTGCGCCTGGGGCACCGGCGGCCAGAACGGCGGCTTCCGCGATGAACTGGGGGAACCGCTGCAGCGCTGCCTCAAGAGCGTGGAGGCGATCGGCGCCGAACTGCAACCGGCGGTGCCCCGCGAGGTGGCGGCCAGCTGATCAGCGAGGTGGAGTTCCTGGCGGAGCTGGCCCACCGCCGGAATGGCAGCGCTCCGATCGAATGGCGCCGCCAGCCGGCGCGAGTTCGAGGTGACCGGCCGGGTGTTCCACGAGCCGCGCTTCCCAACCCCCAGCGGCCGCGCCCAGCTCGCCGTCACGCCCCTGCCCGACCTCACCCTGCCGGGCCCGGAGCACTTCGGCGGCCTGGCGGAAGGCGAGCGGGGCCTGGTGCTCAGCCTGATCACCGCCCGCAGCTACGGCCAGCACAACACCGTGGTGTACAAGACCGGCGACCAGTACCGCGGCATGCCGCACCGCCACACTCTGCTGATCAATCTCGAGGATCTGGCCGCCAGCGGTCTGCGGGCCCATGAACGCGTCTTGGTGCAGGGCGAGGCCGGCGCCCTGGAGGGGATCGAGCTGATCCCCGGCTCGATCCGCCGCGGCGCGGGGCTGATGTTCTACCCCGAGGCCAATGTGCTGATGCGGCCGCACAAGGATCCCGAGAGCGGCACGCCGGCGTTCAAGCGGGTGCCGGTGCTGGTTAAAGGTTGCGCTGCTTCACACCCCAGCCCCCGAAGTACAGAACAGCCCTGTAGTAGAGCCAGGCCAGAGGAAAGCGCCGCTCCTTGAGCATGTCGTAGAACTGGCGATCGATCTCCCGCTTGGGAATCGGAACATCCTCGAGATACTGATAGAACGCATCGTGAACCAGGGAGGCGTGATAGGTGAGCGACTTCCCGGTCTCAATGTCGATGTGTCCGTCTGGCGTGCCCAGAATGAAGAGGCCGAGCACACTGAACTTGGGCGTGCAGCCATCCCAGGCGTAGCCGGTGGCATTGGCCTTGATCGTAACTGTTCCATCCGGCTCCAGCCGCAGCCATTCGGCGTGAAACGTTTTACCCCGATGGATGCTCTGGAATACGAAGTCTTCCCGGATCTTGTAGATCCAGGGATAGAGCCTCTCGCGGCCCGGGAATCGATCACGTGGGGCCGGACAGCCGAGAGCGGATGGTTCCATCGTGGTCTGGGGAGCAGGCCTCCCTCCAGGGCGGGGCAGTGATGCTCTTTACCCTAGGGGGAACTGAGAAGATTCACCAAGGATCGAGATATCTGGATCTTCCTCAAAGATCATTCGAAGCCTTTCCTGCAGCCGGGCGATCTCGGTAGAAGATTCCTGCGCCCGAGCGCCAAACCAGGGCCATCGACTGGCGAGGGGCGTAAGCACGGTGACACAGAGATCAAGATCTTCCGAATCATCGATGGTTCTGCCGTAGATCCCAATCCCACAGACCCTTCCCAGGCCCAGGATCTCCACCCACCATCCCCAGTCCTCGCAGGTGAAGAACGGAACCGCATACCCCCGAGCCGTGAGCTGCGCCTGCAGATAGAGGGCACAGGCCTTGCCGTAGGTGCCTTCATTCACCAGCTCCTGATCCTCACCGGGGAGCATCCGCAGCCCGGCTGATCGGATGTGCAGGAAGGGCTGAGCATCCATGCGTGGTTTGCATTGCGCGAGTTCTCAGGTGCCGCACGGCAGAGATGGCCAGCCGGCCGGGGTGGACTGCCCTGCAAACCCAGCTCCCTCTGTGCCCGGCTGGCGACGAGGAGGGGCACCCTCGACAGGGCCTCAGGATTATCAAATACCTTAGCAATGATACTCATCGGAAGGCATTGAAACCTTGGTTCAGTCTGCCGGTGATGGGACCCGCTTCGGTGAGGTGCGTTCAGGCCAAACGGACCCCATCCCCCGAGCCCTGCGCATCCTGGGCCTGGCCGCAACGGTCGGGCCGATCGGCGAACACGCCCCTGGTATTGCCAACGAAAGATCAAAAACCAACGGCGCCACGGTGCTGACGCTCACCGCGAAGACCATTCGACGCCGAAACGCGCGGCATCAGAACGTCGGAAAGGAATCGATCGGCAGACTCCTTGGAATCCCAGATCGTCACGATCAGAACACCATCATCGGATTGACCGGCAAAATGATGGAGCTGCCCTTCCGGCAAGCCCTCACCGGGATGAACTGCGGCAATCTCGTCCCTGTACTCTTGCTCGCTGGCGCCAGGGAAGAAGTCAGACAGGATATAGGTCATCAAGACTCCAATTCTTGCTTGCATCGTCTTGCCTTTGGCTTGATTTGTCAAGCCAGGTGGCGCTTCTCCCGCTTCCGTTTACATCGGCCGGTGAAAGTTTCCTGTTGGCAGCCTTGCCCAGATTGACGCTTGACAAGAGGGCCTTGATCACAGTGATCTGTTCTGGCAGGCCAGGCCTGTGGATCGAGTACGGGTTGATCTGAATCTGAGCCTTTGGGCGGCGTCGGGTGCCGCCCTACAGCAACGACCCCTGATGGTCCATCGGCTCCAGCTGCGCTGGCTCGGCCCGCTCCTCCGCTTCACCCGCCTTCACCTCCAGGGCCTGCTCGATCACCCGGTCGGTGAGGGCATCGAAGTAGGCCGAGAGGGTCTGCTGCAGCTCCTGGAATTCCGGCCAGAGCGTCTCATTCACGAAGGGGCGGCTCAACCGCGCCATCACCGTGGTGCGCCGCTGGCCGCGATACCGGTAAGGCTGGATGCCGTAGCGCCGCAGCAGGGCCACGAACAGGTGCCGCGACCACTGGTCGGCCAGGGAAAATCGGAACTCCACCGGGGGCTCCTCGGCCGCCAGTTCCCGCAGACGGCCCTGGATGCGCTCGCGGGCCCGCTCGGCCGCCATCCGCTCGCCGTCTGTGCCAGGCCTGGAGAACAGGGCCTCGATCCGCCGCAGTTTTTGCACCAGCTGCTCTTCCGGACCGCCTGGTGGCGCGCTCACGGTTCGTGGACCGGAGGCAAAGCCTCGGCTGGCTCCTGAGGTGGTGGATCGCTCGCGGCGGCCGATGGTGGTCGACTCCCAGATTCAGCTCAGTCACCGTAGGTGCGTCCGAGGTGCGGTCGGCCCAGCTGAGCTCGCCTACGCGCGCAGTGATCTCGAGCTGGAGATCGAGCTGGTGGTTCTTGCGGCCGCCCCTACAGACCCTTCCTGTCCAAGGCATCGGCTAACCGGGTCACCGCCGAAGCCAGCTGGGCCTGAGTATCGGGAGGTGCCACCGCCTCCTCCTTGCGTTTGGTGGCCTCGATCGCCCGCACGATCAGGAACACCACGAAGGCGATCACCAGGAAGTTGATCAGCGCCACGATCACGGCGCCGGCCGGCCAGGCGTTGATCGAGTCGACCTGGGCAGCCTTGAGCGCGGGCTCCAGCAGGCTGGTCATCACCAGGCTCACAACTGCGTCGACCACCTTGCCGAAGGCGCCGCCGATCACCACCGCTACAGCAAGGTCAACCACATTGCCCTTGTTGATGAAGGCCTTGAAATCGGCAAGGAAACTGGAGCGACGCGGGGCCATCAGCCGAACATCCGGAGGACTCGCGACAACCTACCGGTCGGATGAACGGACAACCCTCTAGGGGGAACTCAGATGATTCACCATGAATCGTGACTTTCTGGATCGTCCTCAATGATCATTCGAACCAGTTCCTGCAGCCGTGCAATTTCGGGCGAAGAGTCCTGCGCCTGAGTGCCAAACCAGGGCCATCGACTGGTGGAGGGCAAATGCACGGTGACGCAGAGATCAAGATCGTCCGAATCATCGAGGGCCCTGCCGTAGATCCCAATCCCGCAGACCCTTCCCAGGCCCTGGATCTCCACCCACCATCCCCAGTCTTCGCAGGTGAAGAACGGAACCGCATACCCCTGAGCCGTGAGCTGCGCCTGCAGATAGAGGGCACAGGCCTTGCCGTAGGTGCCTTCGTTCACCAGCTCCTGATCCTCACCGGGGAGAATCCGCAGCCCGGCTGATCGGACGTGCAGGAAGGGCTGGGCATCCATGCGTGGTTTGGATTGCTCGAGTTCTCTGGTGCCGCACGGCAGAGATGGCCAGTCGGCCAGGGATCTGAATGAACAGGCCTTTGAGGGCATCAAGGTTGCGGCGCCGGACTTCACTGATGCGGCTGTGATCAGGTTGCTGATTACCGGTCAGCACGCGGAACGCCAGATCCTCGTAGCAGGCGTAAAGCAGCCGCATCGTCAACCGCTGCGCGGAAGCCTGCGGCTACATCCGCGGATCAAAGCCCTTCTCCCCGCGGGGATCCTTGGCCAGAGCGGGGATCAAGACCTGTGAGAGAGCCAGCGCATCGACTAGATCCAGCCGGAACTACACCCGGTGGTCATCCGGGAGCCAGTCACTCGGTGATGGCGGCAGCAAGGTGGTCTGCTCCGGCTGCCATGGACGGAAGAACCTGGGCTTCTGCACACCGTATTCTCTCGCCCGAATCCATTGCAGTCACTGGGATCTGGGCAGATTACGGGGCGTCTGTGAAGAGGCTGAGTGCGATCGTTCTCCAGCCGCTGTGGCGGCCTTGTTCCCCGATGAGGTGGCCATCGATGGGAGGCAGGCCCAGGTCGGGATGGGCAGCGCCCCGACTGAAGCTCCGCAGAGCGACACCGTTGCTTGGCCCTGCAGCCTGGCGCCGCCTCATCAGGCAAGGGCACTCAACCCCGGGGGCTGTGGGTCACGGGCACGGGAATCGCGAGCAGGTCGCCAACGTCGCCAGACGACACAGCCGAGTCGGAGGCAGCGACAACGCTCATGTCATCGAGCACTGCCGGGATGATGCCGGCATCAAAGGAGAAGCGGCCAGGGCCGTTGAACAGCAGCGCAAGGCTGCCGCCCAGGTACAGCAGCACCAGCTCGAGCACGTAGATGTTGAAGCCGGCGGTGGAGATGTGCTGGTAGGCCGCCACGGTCATCGTGCCGCTCAGGGCCAGGGCGCCGAGGGGTGTGAGAAGGCCGAGGATCACCAGCCAGCTGCCGATCAGCTCGGAGAAACCGGCGGCATAGGCGAAAAACAGCGGGAAGGGCAGGTGCAGCGAGGCCACATAGGTGTTGGCGAATTGCTGGGGATCGGCGAGCTTCTCCTGGCCGTGGTGAATCATCAGGGCGCCGATGGTGAGCCGCAGCAGCAGCAGACCGAAGGACGCCATGGGGCCGGGCCTCAGATAGGCCTTCACCGCGGGAGCCAGCGCCGTGAGCCGAGCCGGAGGGGCAAAGCTGGTGACGGGCTTGCCGAGGGCGACGAACCAGAGGGCGAAGCAGGCGGCCATGAAGGCCACGAAGAGCTCGAGCAGGGTGGACGTGGACACTGGGAGGAAACGTTTGCAAAAATCATGGCAAGCCTTATGAAGGAGCGTGAAGCGCCGGGTGCGCGGCCGGGCCAAGTCACAGCAGGCCATCCGAGCAACAGATCGGTGGCGGAGACCTCGCGGAGGTCCCGCCGAATCGCCAGGATGTAACAGATCCGTTACAAGCCGATGACCGCTGGCGAGCTGTTCCTCGAGAGCCTCAGTTCCGGGGTGATCACCCAGGCCGAGATCGACTGGCTGGTCAGCCAGCAGGGTCGCTTTTCGAGGTCCGAACAAGCGGCGATGCAGCGGCTGGGACGGCTGCTGGATCATGGGCAGATCCAACTGGGGTGCCGAATTGCACCGCACTGGCAAGGGAAACGGCAGGTGCTGCGCGAGTGGTTCGAGCCGCTGGGCCTGCGGCGCAGATCCTCCCTGCTCCGAACCACCTGACGGCAAGGCCAGCATCAGGTGGCGTCCTTCCAGCCAGGTGGAACCAGCCGCTTGCCCTTCACGTTGCTGAGACTGGAAAGATCGCAAGCATGCAACACCCCATCCCCTTGCAACTGTCACGCAGCCTGCTGGGTGCCGCAGGGATTTCAGCGTCATTGCACAATCTTGAGAGAATTCCCACCAGGAATCGATTACTCATTGTCAGCAACCACCGCAGTCTTTTTGATGCTCCCCTGCTGATGACGGCGATCAGTCGGCCGGTGCGGTTCGTCTATCACTATTACATGAGTCAAGTGCCGCTACTGCAGCAGGCAATGATGCTGATGGGTGCCTTCCCGCTCGAGACTGGTCAAGGAAGGCAGTCGTCATTCTTTCTGAAGTCAGCAAGGTTTTTGCAAGACAATCAGGTGGTAGGCGTGTTTCCCGAAGGCGCGGATCCGATGGTGAAGGTCAACGCCCCCCATCAGCTGAGCCCGTTCCACAGGGGTTTTGCCCATCTTGCCCTGAGGGCGCCGGTGGATGACCTGGCGATCCTGCCAGTGGCCATCGCTTCAAGGGATGAAAAGCAGGGAAAGCTTGCACCACTTGAATGGTTTCGGCGTTTCGATCCATCGGAAGCACTGTTTCAAGGTGATGGCTGGCATTCTGCGGTCGTCTATCGACATGTTGATATTTTCTTTGGCTATCCTCTGCTGATCGATAAGGGTTTGAGATCCCGTTATCGAGGCAGCAGCGGAGCCACTGTTGCCAGAGAAATCACCCAGGTCTGTTGGAGCCAGATTGCTGAATTCTTGGCTCACAGACGCTGCTGAGGCTCCCAGATCCATGATCACCACCTCCAAGGTTTTACGGCTGATCCCTTGCACGCCTGCAACACCATCTCGGCCATTATTTGTCTTTTTGCCGGGCATGGACGGCAGTGGCACCTTGCTGCAATCCCAGGTTGCCGGACTCAGCCCGCACTTTGACATCCGCAGTTTGTCCATTCCCCCAGACGACCGCACAGGATGGGGCGAACTGACCGAGCGGGTGGCCACTCTGATCAGGGTGGAGCAGCAACGGCATCCTGGCCACACGACCACAGTTTGTGGCGAATCGTTTGGAGGTTGTTTGGCGTTGAGCCTGATCTCGCGCTTTCCAGACCTGTGTGATCAGTTGATTCTGGTCAATCCCGCTTCATCTGCCCGGCGACAACCATGGATCAGTGCCTGCAGTTCGCTGACTCAGCTGTTGCCGGCACCGCTCTACCACCTCTCCACCCTCAGTCTCTGCAATCTTTTGATTGCATCCCACCGGGTCAGCAGGCCACGACGGCAGCGGCTGCTGGCTGCCATGCAGGCAGTCAGCCCCCAGAGTGCCGCCTGGCGATTGGCATTGCTCCGGCAATTTCGTCTGGAGGATCTTGCAATCGATCGCGTTCGTCAGCCTGTTCTGATCCTGGCCTCAGGAGCGGATCGCCTCCTCCCTTCCCAGCACGAGGCGTGGCGATTGGAACGCTGTCTTCCGAGGGCAACGACCCTGCTGCTTCCCGATAGCGGGCATGCGTGCCTGATAGAGAGTCAGGTCCATCTATCTGCCATCCTCAAGTCGCAGGCTCAGTGGTCTGATCGGATGTCACTCACCCGGGCGATGGGCGCGCCAGTCCAGCCTGCCGCAGTTCTCCGGTAGCCCCCGGCGGCCCTGGCGATGCCTGCAACCACGTTGCCGAGCTCAGGCGCATCGCCAAAACCCTGCTCACGGCCTGGCACCTGCAGTCCGATATGACGAGATCCTGCGGTGGGTCTGCTGGCGCTGAGTGACCCGGTGGGTCTGCTCAGCGTGGTGGGCCAGGCCGGTGCCGGAAGCGGGCCCCGACTACGGCGCCTCAGTCGTTTGGCGGTGCTCACCTATGGGGCTGTTCTGCTCGTGGCCTGCTGGTGGGGGCCGGGGCTGCTCGGCTTGTTCGGCATCAGCCTGCAGGCCTTCCGAATCGCTGGGGGGCTGATCCTGCTGCCCCTGGGGTTGAGGCTGCTGGAGGGTCAGCCGGTGTTGCAGGGAAGTGGCCTGGCAGACGATCCGGCAGCGGCGATTGTGCCGATCGGGGTGCCGTTGATGGCAGGTCCCGGCACCATCTCACTGGTGGTGGCGGAAGCCCCAGAGGCCTAGGAGCCTGTCGCGCATAGATCACCGCCCGCATGCTCCACAGACGCCCCTGAATCTGCCCAGATCTCAGTGGCTTCAATGGATCTGGTCGATAATATGGGGCATGAGCAAGCCCAAGACCTTCC
>NZ_JAYGIC010000106.1:0-39663 GCF_034931105.1 Synechococcus sp. CCY9201
CGGCCGAGGCGGTGGCCCTGCTGCTGGAGCTGGTGGCGGCCGGGGCGGAGGCCGGGGCTCTGCGGCAGGACCTGGCGGAGCAGGCCCGTCTGTTCAGCGCCCGCGAGGATCAGGCCTGGCAGGAGGGCGTGGCGGCTGTTGTGGAGCGGCTGGGGCTGGCGCTCAGCGGCGCCGGAGCTGCTGCATAGGGTCAGAAGCGGATATTGATCATTGAGCGCAGATAGAAGAGGGGCCGGGTGGTGATGGCATCGCCCATGTCGCATTCGCGGCAGGCGGGGATGTTGACGTTCTTGCCGTAATCGCTGTTCTGGATCAGGTTGCCGATGCCGGGGGTGATGGTCCAGCCCACCTCGCGCAGCGGTTGCCAGCTGACCGACACATTGAGGTTGCGGCCGGTCCATTCGGTGATCAGGTTCAGCTGATCGGTCACGGCCAGAGCCACGGAGCCGATCGGATAGAACCTGCCCCATTCGGTGCCCTTGAGAAAGGCATCACGGGTGCGTTCGGGCGAGCAGGCGGTGAACCAGCAGCCGGCATCCTTGGCGGCCTGGATCTGGGAGCTGATCACCTGATCCAGGGGGCGGAACTGGCCGTTTCCGGCCCCCACGGTGAGGTAGAGATCGGGGAACCAGCGCACCGACTCATCGAAGGGATCGGTGGGTGGCTCGTTGAGCTGGATGCGATGGGAGAGCACCCCGAAGGCACTCTTGGGCCGGTCGGCGAAGGTGTTGCGGGAGCCGCCCCAGCGGATCAGGCCTTCGGCGCCGATCTTGAGGGCGGTGTTGGGGCCGAAGTTGCGGCTGATCGCAAAACCGGTCTGGTTGCCATTGAGGAAATTGTCGTTCTGGGCGGCGCGGATGGTGTTCTGGGTGAGCTGGGTGATCAGCACCGACACGGCCCGATCGGGATCGCCGAAGCCGATGTAGGAATCCATCACGGCTTCGGCGGCGTTGCGCAGGGAATCGAGGGTGATGGTGGGGTAGTTGATGCACTGCTTCGATTCGATCGTGCAATCGGAGCCGGAAAACCCCACGCCGGCCATCAGCCCCTTGGGCCCGAAGGCCATGGGCACGATCGTGCTGATCGAGGGATACCAGCGATCCCCGCGGTAGAGATCGCGGAAGCCGCCGTAGGTGGGCAGGGTGGGGGCTGCGGCCACGGGGATGGGCTCCGGTTCCGGTTCGCCGGCGATCGAGCCATCGGGCAGCACCTCGATGTGCTCGCCAGCCACCACCGGCTGCCAGGCCGGAGCCGCGGGCGCCGCTGCCCCAGCTGGTGTTGCCGCCGTGTCAGGCGTTGGGGTGTCTGCGGCCTGGGGCACCACCGGCACGGCTTCCCAGCGCAGGCCGCTGGCCACGGGGGGAGGAGGGCCGGGCATGGGCTGCCAGACCAGCTGGGCCCGGGAGGGCAGAGCCAGGGCCACGGCGCCCAGAGCCAGAGCGCGCAGGCCGAGGGGCAGGGCCCGCTGCAGCAGGGATGGCTGCATCTCACTACCCCACCGCTGCCCCATCTCAGCGATCGATCCAGCTGATCAGCCGCTGGCCGGCGCGGCGCAGGGAGCGGACAGGGGCGCGGTGCGTGCTCCTGGAGGCGGCTTCCCCCTCTTCCCCTTCGGCAGCTGACGCGGCGGCGCCGTAGTAGGCCGCGGCGGTGAGGGTGTCGTAGCCGCCATAGCCATAGCGCCCATAGCCATAGCGCCCATAGCCATAGCCGTAGCGGCTGCCGGCCTCGCTGCGCTGCTTCACGGCGTTGGTCACCAGGCCCAGCAGCGGCACACCGGCACTGCGGATGCGGGCGATCGCTTCCCGGGGCAGGTCGCGATCCACCTTCTCGAGGCTGACCAGCAGCAGCAGGCCATCGAGATGTTCCGCCACCAGGGCGGCATCGGCCAGGCCCAGCACCGGCGGGGTGTCGTAGAGGATCAGATCGAAGCGATCCGAGTCGGCCAGGTCGTCGATCAGCTGGCGCATGCGGGCGGAGCTGAGCAGGCGAGCCGGATCGGGGGGGCGGCGGCCCGCCGTGATCACCTGCCAGTTGTCGTGGCCGGGCACCGGCCGAAGAAGGGAGCTCCAGTCGGCGGTGTCGCCGGTGAGCAGATGGCTGAGGCCGAGCAGGTTGTCGAGCCCGAGGCGGGTATGCAGCTGGGGTTTGCGCAGATCGGCATCCACCAGCAGCACCCGCTGGCCCAGCTCGGCCAGGGTCTTGGCGAGCAGCACGTTCACCAGGCTTTTGCCCTCGGCCGGCAGGGAGCTGGTGAGGGCGAGGGAGCGCAGCGGTTGGTCGGTGTTGAGGAAGCGGAGGCTGGTGAACAGGTTGCGGAAGGCCTCCTGGTAGAAGAAGCGCTGATAGCCGAGCTGCTTGCTGTCAGCGGCGGTCTTTGCTGCGGTGGCTGCTGCAGCGGATGGGGTGGCGGCGGAGCCCGTGGCGATGGCCGGAACGATCTCCTCGAGCATGAAGCGGCTGTCTTCGCGCACGCCGCGGAACAGGGGGATGTGGGGGATGTGGGCCAGGAGGGGCTCCTGGAGGGTGTCCTTCACCTCGGCCGGGCTGCGGTAGACGTGATCGAGGCGATCGCGCAGCACCCCCACGCCCGCTCCGGCGGCGGCGGCAAGCAGGGCGGCCTGCAGCAGACCCTTGGACAGGGAGGGCTCCACGGGCACGGGATTCATGCGGGCCGGAGCGATCACCCGCCAGGGCACGGTGCGCTGGGCCAGCTCCAGCCGGAAGTTGGAGCGGGTGGTGCTGAGGCCACTGAGGTTGTCGAGGGCGAGCTGCAGCCGCTGCTCCAGTTCCTCGTATTCGCGGATCAGCTGGGGCTGGCGACGGAAGCTGCTGGTGAGGGCCGCCAGCTGGCTCTGGTTGGCGACGCTGGCCTGCCGGTTGAGGGCCAGGGCCGCATCCACAGCCTCCAGCTGGCTGCTGCGCACCTTGCGGTTGAGGCCTTCGCGGCGGGCCTGGAGGCCCTGCACCCGATCGGATTGGGGGGTGAAGCGGGCACGGGCTTCGGCCAGCTGCTGATCGAGCTGCTGGAGCTGCTCGAGCCAGGGCTGGCTGCTGGCGGCCACCGAAAGGCCACTGCCCGAACCACCGCTGGAGCCGCCGCTGCTGCCCGCAGAACCACCGGAGCCGCCGGCCCCGATCGCCTCCTGAAAGCCCTGGGCGGTGAGGGTGCCGTTGCGGATGGCCTGGCTGGTCTTGAGCAGGCGGTTGCGCTGATCCTCGAGGCTGCGGCCCTGGGCCTCCAGCGCCAGCATCTCCTGCTTGATCGCCTCGCCTTCGGCGGTGGGTTCGAGCAGGTCGTAGCGCACACGGAAGGCGGCCCGCTCGGCCTGGAGGCGATTGGCGGTGTTCTGCAGGGCGGGGGCCTGGCGATCGAGAAAGCGGAGGCCGTCCTGGAGCCGTTCCTGGCGTTGCTCGAGGGAATACTGCAGGTATCGGTTGGCCAGCTCCTCCAGCAGGGTCTGCTCCTGGACGGGATCACGGCCCGTGAGGCTCACCTTGAGCACCCCTTCGGCATTGTTCTCGCGGCCGGTGCCGCCGGTGCGAATGCTGATGCGACCCGCCAGGGCCTCGGCGGTGAGATCGTGGCGTTCGGCCAGGCCCTGGAGCAGGAGGGGGCTGCGCAGCACCTCGATCAGGGTGGGGATGTCGTTGCTGGTGGTGTTGCGGGCGAGGGCCTGAAACGTGGAGGCGGAGCCCGAACCCTGGCCTGAAGACGACGACCCCTCCCCGCTCACCGGATCGGTGATCAACAGATCGAAGGAGCCCTGATACACCGGGAACAGCAGCCGCTGCCGCACGGTGAGGCCAGCGGCGATCAGAAACACCACGGCGCTGGTGAGCAGCACCAGGCGGTGGCGGCGGCGCAGGGCGGCGAGGATCTCGCGGGGATTGAGGCCCTCACGGTCGCCGTCTGCCGGGCTCTCGCCGAGCGGCACCAGGGGAAACCCCTGGGGAATGGAGAGGGTGGGCGGGGTGCCACGGGAGGTCAGGTTGGTCATGGCAGCCAGCCTGGCCAGGTCTGCTGAAGGGTAGGGAGCCCCCCTGGCCGCGGCTAGACGGCCATGGGACACTTCCGGCAGTTTCTGGCTCGATCCGTGCGACCCATTGCCCTGGCTCTGGCGATCGCGACGGGCCTGAGTCATCCTGCTGCCGTGCTGGCGCAGGTACCCGACGCTCAGCCGCAAGCCCAGGCTCAGGCTGCTGATCGGCTCGAACCGCCGGCTCCGCAGGCCAATCTGCAAGACGACGCCTACATCCTCGGCCCTGGCGATGGCCTGGAGCTGAAGCTGTTCGATGTGCCGGATCTGTCCGGTCCGCTCGATGTGCTCAACGACGGCACCGTGAGCCTGCCGCTGGTGGGCAGTGCGCGGGTGGTGGGGCTCACCCTGTCGCAGGCGCACCAGTGGCTGCTCACCCTGTACCGGGCCCAGCTGCAGCGGCCGGAGCTGCAGCTGCAGGTGGTGCGGCCGCGCCCCCTGCGGATTGCGGTGGTGGGCGAGGTGGAGCGGCCGGGGGTGTACACCCTCACCACCAATGAAACCTCCCAGACCGAAGGGGCGCCGGCCGCGATCAGCGGCCTGCCCACGGTGGTGGATGCGATCCAGAAGGCCGGCGGCATCACCCTGCATGCCGATCTGCGCCAGGTGGCGCTGCAGCGGCGGCTGCCGGGGGAGACACCCAGCTTCAAGCGGGCCTCGCTGAACCTGATGGATCTGGTGATGGCCGGCGATCTGCTGCAGAACCCGCTGCTGTTTGATGGCGACACGATCCGGGTGCCGAAGGCGCAGGAGCCGGTGCCGGAATCGATCGAGCTGGCGGCCACCAACCTGTCGCCGCAGCAGATCAACGTGAATGTGATCGGTGAGGTGAAGAGCCCGGGCCGGATCCCGCTGCCGGCCAACACTCCCCTGGTGCAGGCGGTGCTGGCAGCAGGGGGGCTGGAGACCTGGCGGGGCAAGAAGAGCGACATCCAGCTGGTGCGGCTGAACCGCAACGGCACCGCCACCCGTGAGCGTTTCAACCTGGATCTGAGCCAGGGCGCCTCGAATCCGAAGAACCCGCCCCTGCGCGACAACGACACCGTGATCGTGAGCCGCAGCTCCCTGGCGGTGCTCTCCGATGCGATCGGCGCGGTGAGCACGCCGGTGTCGGGGCTGGTGAATGTGTGGAGCCTGTTCCGGCTGATCTCCGATACCAACAACTGAGAGGGGCAACCGAATGGGGCCAATCTCCGGCCGGTTTCGGCTCACCTGGGTGTTGCGCGAGGAGCTGGCGATCGGGCCGGGGCCCTGGGCGGATCGCCATCTGCTGCGGCTGCAGCAGGAGGGGATCCGTGGGGTGCTCAGCCTCTGCGCCTGGGAGGAGCTGCCGCCGCCGGCCGGGCTGCGTGAGCAGTTCCACACCCGGCGGGTGGTGCTGCCGGATCACCGCAGTGGCCGCTGGCCACGGCCGGAGGACCTGGAGCAGGCCCTGGCGGCCCTGGCCGACCTGGCGGCGCAGGGGCCGGTGTTTGTGCACTGTGTGGCGGCCCGGGAGCGCTCGCCGCTGGTGTGTCTGGCCTGGCTGATGCGGCACAGGGGCCTGAGCCTGCAGCAGGGGCTGGATTACCTGCTGCAGGTGCACCCGGGAACCAGCCCGCTGCCGCAGCAGCTGCGGGCGCTCACCGGTCTTTTGGAGGCGTGATCGCTAGCATTTGCCTGCGGTTTGCTGTATATTCAACCCATGGCCACCTTCGGGGGGTTCAGGGTCAGATGGCTGGTGTTGATCAGGTCGGCCCATTATGCAGATGATGCATAGTTGCGTCATCTGCATAGGTTTTTGCGTTATCTCTGTCTCTCCAACTCTGAAATTCAGCAGCACACTGGAAGGCCATCAGCACACTGGGGGGCATCAGCGCACTGGAAGGTCAGCAGCACACTGGAAGCATCTGTGGCGTTACCGGGAGCTGTTCGCGATCCTGGGCTGGCCAACGAGCCGAACGCCCTCCCCGTGCCAGAGCCATGCCTGCGGAATGCATGTAAAATGCACGCAACCGGTACGGGGATCGAATGGCCACGCTGCAGATCCGCGATCTCCCCGATCCGCTGCACCATCTGTTGCAGCTGCGGGCTCGCCGTAACCACCGCAGCCTGAGCCAGCAGGCCCTCAGCGATCTTCAGCAGGCCTGCGGGGGAGATCCGCGCGAGCGGCGCCGGCAGGCCCTTGCCGATCTCCAGGGTTTAGCCGATGAGCGAGGCCGGCAGCGCTTCGATCCGGCGCCTGAGGAGCTGATCCGTCAGGACCGATCCCGCTAGATGGCCAGCCTTGTTCTCGATGCCTCTGCCGTCGTGCGGATCATTGAAGGAGCTGAGCCAGCGGTGCGTTTCCAGGAGGCTGTGCTGAAGGCCGATCTGGTGCTCGCTCCTGAGCTGATGCTTAGCGAGGTCGCCAATGCCCTCTGGCGGCTGCAGCGTGCTGGCCACCTGGAGGCAGACGGGCTGCAAGAGCGCCTGAGCCGCGCTGCCGAGCTGGTGGATGTGATTGAGCCCGACCGCCACCTGCAGGCAGAGGCGCTGGCGTTGGCCTGCCATCTGGATCACCCGGTCTACGACTGCCTCTATCTGGCCCTGGCTCGCCGCGAAGCAGCCGTGCTGCTCACCGACGATCAGCGTCTGCAGCAGCTGGCTGCGCGTGTTCTCCCCTGAACGTGTCTTCATGACCCCTCACCCCCCTGCAGGAGCGAGCCGAGCCTGAAGCTGCAACGCCAGCCCCATCCCCACCCATGACCTGATGCCCGCCATCCGCACCCGTTCCGGCAGCACGCCCAGGTCCACCAGCTCCCGCGACCCCGCCAACCAATGGCTGGTGCTCGAACCGAACCGGATCGAGAAGCAGTATTGGAAGGATCTGTGGCGCTACCGGGAGCTGTTCGCGATCCTGGCCTGGCGCGACATCACCGTGCGCTGCTGTTGCCCTGGCAGTTCTTCAGCACGGCGCTGAGCAGCTGCTCCGAGTCCTGGCACGCGCGCTGGTGCAGGACGATCCAGACCAAGCGAGTGCGCGCCATCGAAGCGCTGCTGGCCAGCGCCAGCGTGAGATCTGCAGCCAGCTCGGCTTCTGGCTGCAGCCGGAGAACCGGTGCACCTGCTTCATTAGTACTGTTCTTGGTACTACGCTGGACTCTTCAGTGATCGCTGAGCTATGGATCAGCAGAACACACTCACCTCAGCTGAGCTCAAGCGCCGTGGGATCGCAGCGATTGAGCAGGCGCTGCAGCATGGCCCGGTCCATCTGTTGAAGCGCAACCGATCTGCTGCTGTGGTGCTGAGTGAACAGCACTACCGCCAGCTGCAGTTGCAGGCCTCACGAGCTCCTGTGACCAAAGCATCGGCGTTGCAGTGGCTGCTGGCCCTGCCGCCATCCACCAGCCCACGCAGCAAGGCTGAGATCGATGCGGAGCTGGCGGCCGAGCGCGAGTGGTGATTGCCTTCCTCGATGCCAGCGCATTGATCTATTTGGTGGATGGTGAGGCCCCATGGGCCGAAGCCACCCGGGCAACCCTGCAGCATCTCGCCGTCGAGGCACCTCATCTCGCACTGGCCGTGGGCCGCCTCAGCCTGCTGGAGTGCCGTGTTGCTCCGTTGCGGCGGGGCGATCAAGCCAGCCTGGATCGTTTTGAGGCGTTGTTTGCCCAGCCGGATCTGCTGGTTGTCGAACTGAGCGCCGCAGTCGTTGAACGGGCGACGCAGTTGCGCGCTAACCATGGGCTGCGCACTCCGGATGCCCTGCAGGCGGCATGTTGCCTGCAACTGGGGCCTGATGCCGTGATGATCACCGGTGATGCCGGCTTTCATCGCGTGCAGGGGTTGCAGGTGCGCCTGATTGCCTGCTCCTCACCCTCGATCTGATCCGAATGGCAGCGCAGTGAACTGGTGATCCTGGTGGTGCCATCGGCCATCGCCGCGAGCTCTGGCTGTAGCGGCCAGTGAAGATCACCGCCGACACCAATCCCGCCGCTAGCTTGGTCATCTGACCAACCATCCACAGGATGCGAACAGTCAGCGTGGCCCAGGTGAAAGCCCAGCTTTCAGCCCTCCTGGATGCCGTGGAATCCGGTGAAGACGTGCAGATCACCCGGCGCGGTGTGCCTGTAGCCCTGCTCACCCGGGCGGCCACAACCAACCAACCCCTGCACAAATGGATTAATGCGGCGACCTTGCTGCAGGAGCTGCGGGAGGGGGCTCGCTATTGAGGCGCCTCTACCTCCAACGCCATCACCCCGGCCTGAGGCTGCCTCTCCAACCCCATCCCCACCCATGACCTGATGCCCGCCATCCGCACCCGTTCCGGCAGCACGCCCAGGGCCACCAGCTCCCGCGACCCCGCCAACCAATGGCTGGTGCTCGAACCGAACCGGATCGAGAAGCAGTATTGGAAGGATCTGTGGCGCTACCGGGAGCTGTTCGCGATCCTGGCCTGGCGCGACATCACCGTGCGCTACAAGCAGACCGTGATCGGGGTGGCCTGGGCGCTGATCCGGCCGTTCCTCACGATGCTGGTGTTCACGGTGATCTTCGGGCGGCTGGCGAAGCTGCCCACGGAGGGGGATGCGCCCTACGCGATTCTGGTGTTTTCAGCGCTGTTGCCCTGGCAGTTCTTCAGCACGGCGCTGAGCAGCTGCTCCGACAGCCTGATCAGTAACGCCAACCTTCTCACCAAGGTGTATTTCCCCAGGTTGATCGTACCGGCGGCGGCGGTGATCACCAGCTTTGTGGATTTTCTGATTTCGTTTGCGATCCTGGCGGGGTTGATGCTCTGGTTCCAGTGGTGGCCGAGCTGGCGGCTGCTCACGTTGCCGTTGTGGGTGGCGGTGGCCTTTGCCGCGAGTATGGGGGCGGGGCTGTGGCTGGCCAGCCTGAATGTGCAATACCGGGATTTCCGCTATGTGGTGCCGTTTCTGGTGCAATTCGGCTTGTATGTGAGCCCGGTGGGATTTTCCAGCGCGATCGTGCCGGCCAAATGGCAGCTGCTCTATGCCCTCAACCCGATGGTGGGGGTGATCGAAGGTTTCCGCTGGGCGATCATCGGCCAGGGTGCCGCCATCAACCCCCTGGGATTCAGCCTGTCGATGGCGATCGTGGCACTGCTGCTGGTCACGGGAGTGCGTCAGTTCCGGCGGATGGAGCAGCGATTTGCGGATGTGATCTGACTGCACCATCATCTGGACGTCATGACATGGCCCGCCGTCAGGCCCTCGCTGACCTTCTTTCACGACCTCGATGGGCCATCCCCCATGGCCCAGGCGCCGCCGCTGTCCATCGCAAGGCAGAACTGCCTTACAGTTGGGCCAAGGACACTCTTTCGGCATGGCGACCCGTCAGGCTTCATCTCGTGGTGCATCACTCACGGTCACCAGCAAGGGCCAGGTGACCTTGCGCAAGGAGCTGCTCGCCCATCTCGGCGTTGAGCCCGGCCAGCGGATTGATGTGGAGGTGCTGCCCGGGGGGCGATTGGAGCTCCATGCTGAACAGGCGACCGGCACGATCGACGGTTTTATCGGTCTGCTGGCTGGGCGCAGCAGCCATCGGGCCAGCTTGCGGGAGCTCCAGGACGCCATGGCGGCTGGTTGGGCTGGCCGGTGAAGATCACGGCCGATACCAACGTCCTGGTACGTGCGCTGGTGCAGGACGATCCAGACCAAGCCAGTGCCGCGAGCGCCCTGCTGGAGCGGGCGGAATTGGTGGCGATCCCCCTCCCTGTGCTGTGCGAACTGGTGTGGGTGCTGCGGCGGGTGTATCGCTTCAGCACCAGCGACTGCATCGGCGCCATCGAAGCGCTGCTGGCCAGCGAAAGTGTGCGGACTGATCGCCCAGCCGTGCGTGCCGGGCTCCAGCTTATGGCGGCCGGCGGCGACTTTGCCGATGGCGTGATCGCATACGGCGGACGCCAGCTGGGCGGCCAGCAGTTCGTCACGTTTGACCGAGACGCAGCACGGCTCCTGGCAGCAGCCGGTGAGCCGGTGCTTCTTCTTTGATCTCTTCCGTTGTGGTGATCCGGCAGGTCTCGATCTCAACCGGGGTGGCAGCCGGGCTCGGGTGTTCGACGGTCTGGATCGACCCCGTGTTTGTGTTCACCGGCACGCTGCTGAGCCAGGTGCTCACCGGCACGGCTGTGGGCGGCTCAGCGGTTCTGCTGCTGCTGGTGTGGATGGTGGACCGGCTGGTGATGCCGACCCTGATCGAGCGGATCAGTGCCTGATGTGTCTGCTGATGCGCCTGTTGCTCGACACCCAGGTGATGCTCTGGTGGCTCCTCGTTGGCCGCCAGCTTGGGGCCGACCAACTGGCGTCCTTGCTGGCGGCCGAGCGCGACTGGTGATTGCCTTCCTCGATGCCAGCGCCTTGATCGATTGGGTGGAGGGTGAGGCCCCATGGGCCGAAGCCACCCGGGCAACCCTGCAGCAGCTGGCCGTCGAGGCAGCTGATCTCGCACTGGCCGTGAGCCGCCTCAGCCTGCTGGAGTGCCGTGTTGCGCCGCTTCAGAGACCTACACGCTCACCATCTCCACCGAACTGCTGGAGGCCGGAGCCACGAAGCCATCGCTGGCCAGGCCCTCCAGGTGAAACTGGATAGCAGCTCGGATCTCCACCAGCACGGCCTCGCGGCTGGAGGCAGCGGCCACACAACCCGGCAGGTCGGGCACGTAGGCCGAAAAGCCGCTGCCAGCCGGTTCAATCACCACGGCGTAGGTGTGCTTCATCGAAGGGGAACTCCAGACTGCCTTTCAATGCTGCGCAGGGTGCCGGGCGCCAGTTCATCACTGGGCATTCCCGCCACCGTAACCCTGTCGGGCCGGATCGGATGCTTGAACTGCCGGTGGCTTCCGCAGGTCGCCATCAGGAACCAGCCGGCCGCCTCCAGCCGCTTGATCACCTCACCAACCTTCACCCATCCGCCCATACAGCTCTCTGGCCAGGCCAACACAGGAGGGCACTTGGGGGCACTTGGGGGCATCCGTGAGATCACGGATTGTTTGGGCATGGAGGGTCTTCCCCCTCAGCCGCCGCCTGCCAACGAGGCTCCACACGCACCAAGCCCCGCACGGTCTGCAGCCCTAACCTGAGTTCATCGCCAGTACAGGCCATGACGCGTCAGTTCAATGTGGTGGTGGAGCGCGACGCGGAAGGTTTTTTCGTGGCCACGGTGCCGGGCCTGCCGGGCTGTCACACCCAGGCACGATCTCTGGATCAGCTGATGGAACGCGTGCGTGAGGCGATCGAGCTCTACCTCGAAGTGGAAGGCGAGCCCGGCGGGGAGCTGGATTTTGTGGGGGTTCAGCGCGTCTGCGTGGAGGCATGAGCCGCCTGCCAGCATTCACTGGCAAACAACTGGTCGCTGTGCTGCAGCAGTTGGGGTTTGAAAATCTCCGGGTGAAAGGCAGCCATCACTTTCTCCGCCATCCCGATGGCCGAACCACGGTGGTTCCCATCCATGCCGGGGAAACGATTGGCCCTGGATTGCTGAACAGCATCCTGCGCCAAGTGAAACTCTCGCGCGACGATCTGCAGCGCTTTCTCTGAGCCCACCCACGCCACATCTGGTGTCTGCAATCCCCAAAATTTGTAGGCGTCTTGGAGGGGCTCCCCCAGGGTTCATTAGAAGTTAGGCAGAATTGAGTGCCTGGGTGGGATCTCGCCATCCCAGCAGTGCCAGCAGTCCAGGGATGTCATGGGCCAGTACCAGGAGTTCTCGATCGACCAGCGATCTCTCACGTGCTGCAGCAGGGTCTTGGCCGTGGTCCTGAGACTTGTGACGTCGTAGCGGATCTCCGCTGCTGCTGCTGGTGGTGTGGATGGTGGTCCGGCTGGCGATGCCGATCCTGATCGAACGGATGAGTGCCTGAGATGAGCGACGTTCTGGTCAACGTTGACAACGTGAGCAAGCGGTTCTGCCGCAGACTCAAGCGTTCGCTCTGGATTGCCGTAGACCAGCCTGGGGCAGCTACGGTTCATGAACAGATCAGCTTGAAGGATGATGACGCCTGCTGAGAGCAATGCAATGAGTACAACCGATCGGGTGCCGGCAGGGGAACCGTTCACGTATTGGCGAGAATCCGACGGCCAATTTCTGGGTTTTCTGAATGCATACCCCGACCATTGGACGCAGGGTGATGATCTCGACGATCTGAAAGCCCAGTTGTTAGACCTTTATCATGAATTCTCCAAAGAAGACCTGCCAGGAATCCGCAAGGTGGGCTCACTTGTCGTGGCTTGAAACGAACTGACCTGATCAGAGAACTGGAGAAAGCTGGTTGCGTGCTCCTCCGCCATGGCGGACGGCATGACATCTTTCACCAGCCACAGACTGGACGTACCCAGCCTGTGCCTAGGCACCGTGAGATCAACGAAATCCTGGCAAGGAAGATCCTTCGCGATCTCACGAACTGAACGTCCGCCTCTTCACAGACGCCACCCCCGTCAAGCCCCTGCCTGCCTGAGATGAGCGACGACGCACTGCTCAACGTCGACAACGTGAGCAAGCGGTTCTGCCGCATCCTCAAGCGTTTGCTCTGGACCGGCCTGCAGGACCTGCACGGCGGCATCCCACCTCTTCCTCTCCAACCTGCAAGCCCACCGCCATTTCTGGCTAAGCTGGCTCATCACTGAGCCGATGGACGAGCAGGTGAACATGCTGGATGCCGCCTTCGCCTCGGCAAGTTGGATCTGACACCGACCTGCTTGCGCATGAGATTGAAACCGCCCAGCTGCCCCTGGTGCATCACGACCCCTTTGATCGCCTGTTGATTGCCCAGGCGCGGGTTGAGGGGCTGATGGCCGTGTCATCAGATGGTCCTGGCCTGGCTACGACGTGTCGCTGCATCGCGTCTGAGCAATGTCCCCCTGAGCCGCCAACGAGCTCACCCTCAACCGGGCGCCTCACGGGCAGGTGCCCGTAGGTAATGTCACTGACATCACCGTGATCTCGCGGGGTTTCCCATGATCCAGGTCACGGCCCGCCTCCCCGACGCCCTTGGTGCTGAGCTGGATGCGGCGGCCCAGCAACTCAACCGCTGTCGGGCCGACATCATCCGCCAGGCCATCGAGTACTACCTCGACGACATCGAGGATCTGCGCTGCGGCGTGGCAGCCCTGAAGGACCCTGCCGACCCTGTTCTCGACTGGGCTGAGGTGCGGGATGCGCTGCTCGCTACGGATTAAGCGCTCAGCCGCCAAGGCACTCGCCGCGCTCCCCAAGGCCGATCGGCTGCGGGTGGTTGAGGCGATCGACTTGCTCTGCGACACCCCAGCTGCCGGTTCCGCACTCAAGGGTGAATTTGAAGGATTGCGCCGCTTGCGGCCGTTCTGGAGCGGCGTCAGGAAGCCTCGGCCGCTGATGCTCACCTGATCGCCGAAGCCTGCCTGCGGGCGGCAGCTGAAGTGAGCCTGTCCAAGGAGGAGTTGGGCGCGATCGTGGGGCGGCACCGCACCAGCCTGGAGCGCAGCGGCCTGCCGCCCCAGAGCAAGGAGGGGCAGCTGGGGCTGCTGTTTCTGCGGGTGATGCGCAGCCTGGATGCCCTGACGGGCTCCGATCCGGAGCTGATGCGCCACTGGCTGGAGCAGCCCAATCACCACCTGGGCGAGCAGGCGCCACGCCAGTTGCTGGCCTCGGTGGAGGGCCTGGCGCGGGTGGCGGCCTATCTCGATGCTATGCGTGCTTGAGGCCCATCTCCAGCCGCTGGCGGGCGCGGTGGTGCGCATCACCCCCTTTCGCTATCCGCCCTTGCGCAGCGGTTCCCGTTTCACAGCAGCAGACCAGCGGGAGCTGTTCTATGGCGCCAGGGGCCTGGGCACGGTGTTGGCCGAGCGGGCCTTCCATGCCCTGCGGTTTCTGGAGGGTTCACCCTGCCGGCCCGCAAGGTGATCCAGCGCGAGCAAACGTCGTTTCAAGTAGAGAGTGATGTGCAGCGCGGCCTGCAACTGCAGCACTGCCTGAGCGTCGCAGACCTGGCGGCGGTGACTGATCCGTGCAGTTCCTGGTGGAGGGCCGCTGGCCTGATCCTGGTGCGAGCTGATGAGCAAGCCCAGCCGCGTCTCATCCGACTATGTCATTTGGAGCTAGCATCACTTCAAATGACAGCAACCGGAGCGCTCAGTCTTTGACGTCTTCGATCCCCGTCCCCGCGCCTGAAGCAGCCCAGGAAGCCAGCCTGAATCAGTCCTTCTGGCAACGCGCTGCCGAGCTCGGCGCCCTGGAGGAGCAGCAGCGCTTGGCAGCGATTGAGCAGGGCTGGAGCAGCAACTGGCTGGCTGCCCTCCGGCAGCACCTGCATCTCAAGCCGGCAGACCTGGAGCCATTGCTGGCCCTCTCGGAGGCCACGATGGCCCGCCGCAGCCGCGAGCAGGCGGCGCTGGATCTGGTGGCTTCTGAGCGGCTGGACCGTCTGGTGGAGGTGATCAGCCTGGCCTACGGCGTGTTTGAGCAGCCCGCCAGCACCGAGGCCTGGCTCAAGGCACCCCACCCGCTGCTGCATCAGGCGAGCCCACTGCAGCACTGCCGCACGGCGATCGGCGCGGGCCAGGTACGGCGGCTGCTGCAGGCGCTGGAGCAGGGCGCCCCGGTGTGAGCGAGGGTGTGATTCGGGCCTGGCGGCTGAGCAAGGCCCGCTACGCCGGTGATCTCACGGGCCAGGGAGCGGCCCGCGATGGTCAGCGCTGGAACCAACCCGGGCAGCGAGCGGTGTACCTGGGGATGACACCCGACATCACCGTGCTGGAGGTGTTGGTACACCTCAACGGCGTGCTCAGCGCTCCGCTGGTGCTGTGTGGCTACGACGTACCCGATACGCCGGGCCTGATCGCCGAAGCCGATCCCAAGGCTCTCCCGGAGGGCTGGAACGCCATCCCTCACGGGCAGGCCAGTGCAGGCTACGGAGGCGACTGGTTGCAGGCCGGCCAGCAGCTGGGCCTGGTGTTGCCCTCGGTGGTGGTGCCCCAGGCCCGCAACCTGCTGCTCAACCCCCTGCACCCAGCGATGGCGCAGGTGGCGCTGGTGCACCAGGAGCCCTTCCAGCTAGATCAAAGACTGGCCTGACCCACTCCCTGTCTTCATGACCCCCAACCCCCCTGCATGAGCGAGTCCGACGTGGTGATCCGGGTGGAGGGCCTGGGCAAGACATACGCCCTCCACCACGAGAAGAGTGAGCGCTACACGGCCCTGCGCGATGTGGTGGCCCGCCAGGCCAGGGCGGCCGGCCGGCTGCTGAACCCCTTCACCCTGGCGGGGCAACTGCGCAAGGCCCAGCGCCAGGCGGCAGTGGAGCGGGCCGAGAGCGAGGGGGAGTTCTGGGCGCTGAAAGACGTGAGCTTCAGCCTCAGCCAGCAGGCCCTTGAGATGGCCAGCGTTGTTCTGGATGCCTTAGCGGTGGTGCGCATCCTCGAGGGTGCTGAGCCGTCGGCGACCTTTCAACAGGCCGTGCTGAAAGCTGATTTCGAAGTGCCCTCAGCCCGTGCCCCGCTGGAGCCTCCCTGTGTGGGTGTGCTCACCCCAAGCAGCGTTTGCCAGCACCTCGTTCGACCTTCGGGACTGGGCGGTGGAGATCCGCCCCGATGGGGTGACGTTTGCCTCGTTTGGCCTTAGCCAGGTGGTCACGCTCCTGCGGGAGCAGTTCCTGGTGGAAGGCCGTTGGCCTGATCCTGTAGCGAGCTGATGACCGATTCCGATGTGGTGATCCGGGTGGAGGGCCTGGGAAGGAAGTACGCCCTCCCCGTGGTACCGGTAGCCAAACGACTAGAGCCCGATCGCCATCCTTGTTTTGGTCACAGATTCGTCCACTAATCAAGCGCCGCCCTGTCTGCGCCGTGAATTTTGCCGGCTGTGGACGCAGCTAAGCCAAAATCGCCGGCGCCAGCTGGCGGCTGTGGCTGCAGTGATGCTGGCCAGCTCGCTAGCGGAGATGCTGAGTCTGGGCACGGTGGTGCCGTTTCTTGCGGTGCTGGCCGAACCCGAGCGTATCTGGGGTACGGGCAAGGCCCAATGGCTCGCGGGCCTGATGGGTTGGCAGCAGCCAGGGGATCTGGTGCTGCCCCTGTGCCTGGCCTTTGCGGGGGCGGCGTTGCTGGCCGGTGCCGTGCGGCTGCTGGCGCTGCGGGGCACGATCGCCCTGGCCAATGGCATCGGCTCGGATCTGAGCATTGAGGTGTATCGGCGCACGCTGTATCAGCCATATGCGGTGCATCTGCAGCGCAACAGCAGCGACACGATCAGCGCCATCGCCAACCAGGTGGATCAGGTGGTGGGCATGCTCAATGGCCTGCTGCAGCTGCTCACCGCTGGGCTGGTGAGCCTGGGGCTGGTGGCCTTGCTTCTCTGGCTGAACCCGGGGATCACGCTGGCGGTGGCGGCCGTGGTGGGCGGTGGCTATGGGCTGGCGATGGCGTTGAGCCGGCGGCAGCTGCAAAGGCTGGGGCCGGCGATCCTGCGGGATCAGGCCCAGCTGATCCGCAGCCTGCAGGAAGGGCTCGGCGCCATTCGCGATGTGATCCTTGATGGCACCCAGCCGGCTTATGCGGCTGTTTACGGCCAGGCCGACCGGCGGCTGCGGCGGCATCGCGGCATGGGCCAGTTCACAGCCTTAGCGCCGCGCTACGGCATGGAGGCGGTGGGTCTGGTGGCGATCTCCCTGGCGGCGATGGGGTTGATGGCTGGACGGGCCGGTTTTCTAGGGGCCTTGCCTCTACTGGGGGCCCTGGCCTTGGGAGCCCAACGGCTGCTCCCTTCGCTGCAGCTGATCTACAGCAGCTGGAATGGTTTCCGGCTGAACCTTCCAGCGCTGACTTCTGTCTTGGGCTATCTGGAGCAACCGGTGGCTGAAGCCGACCTGGCTTCCGCACCGACACCCTTAGCGTTTAACCGGGAGATCCGGCTGGAAGGAGTGAGCTTCCGCTATGGCCCGGGGTTGCCCTGGGTACTGCGCGATGGTGCTTTGACCATCCGCAAAGGGGAGCGGATCGGGATTGTGGGCGAAACCGGCAGCGGAAAGAGCACCTTGGTGGATCTGCTGATGGGCCTGCTGGAGCCAACGACCGGTGCATTGCTGGTGGATGGTGAAGTTCTGCGGGGCGAGCAGCTGCGGCGCTGGCGCGGGGCGATTGCCCATGTTCCCCAGAGCATCTTTCTGGCCGATGCCTCGATCGCCGAGAACATCGCCTTTGGTGTGCCCAGAGACCAGCTCGATCCACTGCGGCTGGCGCAGGCGGCGCAGCAGGCCCAGATCGCCAGCTTCATCGCCACGCTCCCCCGGGGGTATGACACGGCGGTGGGCGAGCGGGGGGTGCGGCTGAGCGGCGGCCAGCGCCAGCGAATCGGCATTGCCCGGGCGCTGTACAAACATGCGTCTGTGCTCGTGTTTGATGAGGCGACCAGTGCTTTGGATCAGGCCACCGAAACTGAAGTGATGACAGCGGTTGATGAACTCTCGCCTGATCTCACAATCGTGATGATTGCGCATAGGCTGAGCACCCTGGAGCGCTGTGACCGAATTGTGCGCGTGAGCCAGGGCTGTCTGCAGACCGTGGAACCGATTCAGCGATGAAGAATCAGCGATGAAAGCCGTGATTCTGGCGGGCGGCCTGGGCACCCGCCTCAGCGAGGAAACCCATCTCAAACCCAAGCCCATGGTGGAGGTGGGCGGTAAACCGATCCTCTGGCACATCCTCAAGATCTACAGCCACTTCGGGATCAATGAGTTCATCATCTGCTGCGGCTACAAGGGTTATCTGATCAAGGAATACTTCGCGAACTACTTCCTGCACACCAGTGATGTCACCTTCCACATGGACATCGACAATCACATGGAGGTGCACCAGCGTAAGAGCGAACCCTGGAAGGTAACGCTGGTAGATACGGGTGATGCAAGTCAAACCGGCGGCCGATTGGGCCGGGTGCGCCCTTATCTCAATGGCAGCAGTTTTTGCTTCACCTACGGGGATGGGGTGGCGGATGTGGATGTGGGGGGTTTGATTGCGCACCATCAGCGCGAAGGCAAGCAGGCCACGCTCACCGCTGTGCAGCCCCCGGGGCGTTATGGGGCGCTGCATCTCGATGGCCATGCGGTGGTGCAGTTTCAGGAGAAGCCTGATGGCGATAACGCCTGGATCAACGGCGGTTTCTTTGTGCTGGAGCCCAGCGTGCTGGATCTGATCGAGGGCGATCAAAGCAGCTGGGAAGGTGATGTGCTTCCCAGGCTGGCTGCAGCAGAGCAGCTGAGTGCCTACCGGCATCCGGGTTTCTGGCAGCCGATGGACACCCTGCGCGATCGCACCCGGCTGGAGGAACTGTGGGCCAGCGGCCAGGCTCCGTGGAAGCTGTGGCAAAAATAAATAAAGTCAGCTAATTAATGGTAGAAATGGCTTGATTGAACATGTTCTCGTCTTCCTGGGTGCCAACTTGTGATCAAAGGGTATTTGCGTGACCGAGTATTTCCTCTGGCAAGCCGCTGCCAGGCAGCCTTGCCTAGCGAAACAGTATTTAGATCTGTGTATTTTCATCACATCGGGAAAACTGCAGGAACGTATCTCCACAACATAATCACTCAAGCTTTGCCTCGCTGGTGCTGCCTGCCAAGAGGCGGTCTTGATGCCTTTGCTCTACGCAATCTCCGCAATTCTTACAATGTAAAGGGTCATTTCCCTTTTCAAGTGCGTGGCTTAATGAGGCACCCAAATCTGCTAATTGTTGCCACGAGAAATCCTATTGATCATTTCCTCAGCGCTTGCAATCATTTGTTTAGGACAGAAGGAATGAGCGGTCTTCTCTTCCGTGAGAGGGGGGCACCCTTTGCGATCGCTTGATGATTATCTTGTCTTGATGATGATGCCTTGAAGGCCTATACGCTTAATCCTCAGACTTATTCCATAGCAAATGATTCCAGTATCGCTGATATTGCGCTACTGGCCAGTCGTGTGCGCAGGGTTGACTGGTCTGGAGCTTGCGATGCAAGCCATCAGCTTCTTTACGGAATCAGGATGAACGACAGGAAGGCGTGGGATCCAGAAGCTCTTGAGTTGGCCCTGAATAGGTTGAGCTCCCCAAATTGTGTTTGGGTGGACTCTGATGGATTGACTAAAAACGCCGTGCAAAACATTCTTGCATTGGTTTCAGGGCGAAAAAATAGTACAAGCAGGGTAAATTGGAATGTCTATTCTAATAAGGCTCCCAGCGACGCCTTGACTCGGCAAAGCATTGCCTCTTGCCAATTAACTGAGATTGAGTCGAGGATCGCTATGGATATCAAGCTTCATGAAAGTTTGAAACCCGGTTTATTTTGTCTTGAACCATTCTGACTTCTGGCGTGGCCGGCGGGTCTTCATCACCGGCCACACAGGTTTCAAAGGCAGTTGGCTCACGCTCTGGTTGCTGAGCCTCGGCGCAGAGGTTTGGGGCTATGCGCGGGCTCCTGAACCGGGGCACGCTCTGTTCACCGATCTTGACCTGGATCAAGCCACTGGGAATGCTGACTGGGGGAAGCTCCAGCACAAACTCGGTGATCTGAGCGATCTGCAGGCGGTGAGCCGATGCGTTCAGGACGCCCAGCCGCAGGTGGTGATCCATCTGGCGGCCCAGCCGCTGGTGCGCCGCAGCTACCGCGATCCGCTTGGCACCTGGGCCACCAATGTGCAGGGCTCGCTCCACCTGCTCGAAGCGCTCAAGCCGTTGCAGCACCCCTGCGCGGTGGTGATGGTGACCACCGACAAGGTGTATGCCAACCGGGAGTGGGACTACGGCTATCGGGAAGAGGACAGGCTCGGCGGCCACGACCCCTACAGCGCCAGCAAGGCTGCTGCTGAGCTGGCGATCGCCAGCTGGCGCGTCAGCTTCTGCGGCTCAGGCGCCCACCAAACGCCTCACCTGGCGATCGCCACGGCTCGGGCCGGCAACGTGATCGGCGGGGGCGACTGGGCCGAAGACCGGATAGTGCCCGACGCGATGCGCTCCCTGGCGGCCGGAGAGGCCATTCCGGTGCGCCGGCCGGAGGCCACTCGCCCCTGGCAGCACGTGCTGGAGCCATTGGGGGGCTACCTGCTGCTGGCTGAGCAGCTGGCAACAGCTGCCCAGACCCACGCAAGCACTTTCAATTTTGGCCCGGCCTTGGAGGCCAACCGCAGCGTGCGCGAGCTGGTGGAAGCGGCCCTGGGCCACTGGCCCGGCAGCTGGCGGGATCTCTCCGATCCCAATGCGCCCCATGAGGCCGGCCGCTTGCACCTGCAGATCGATAAAGCTCACCACCAACTCGGCTGGCAGCCCCGCTGGCCATTTGCCACCACCGTGGAGCGCACTGTGGGCTGGTATCGGGCTGTGCATGAGGGGGCCAGTCCGCTGGAGTGCTGTATTGCGGATCTTGAGTCTTACTTGAGCCCATGCCCGTGATCTTCAGCCAGGATGGAGAGCGGGTCGTCACGACCTACCCAAATGATGAACGCACGGTGACCAATCGCCTCGGAGGTGGCCGATGGATCTTTCCCAACACCTGACCACTCAGCTCAAAGGGATGGAGCGTCTTGTGGACGCCGAGACGGGTGCCATCCTGTTCCGCCATCCCACCCTGCGCGGCATCCCTGATCTGGTGGTTGAGGGTGATGGTTATACGTTGGAATTCATGGGCCCAACACTGCTGTGTCTTGATATCAGTGATACCACGGGCATGGCCCGCCTGTTGGCTGATCCTGTGAAGGCCCAGTTGCCGGTTGGGGTTGAGTGGGCGTGACGCCCATGGGAGCCAGGTTTTGACCGCAGAACTGAAGCCAACACCCCTCAACGGTGTCTTCGAGCTGCATGCCCCGCCGTTTGCCGATCATCGGGGCGCCTTCCTCAATGCCTTCCGGGCCCAGGAGCCGGCGTTTATCGGTTCCTGGGGGGATCGCGGCATTGCCCAGGTGAACCTCAGCCGCACGGAAGCTGTGGGCACGATCCGGGGGCTGCATCGTCAGGCTGAACCCCATAGCGAGGCCAAGCTGGTGCGTTGCCTGCGGGGCCGGGTGTGGGATGTGGCGGTGGATCTGCGGACAGACTCCACCACCTACGGCCAGTGGCATGCGCTGAAGCTGAGCCCCGATCAGGGCAACGCCCTGCTGCTCCCCGAGGGCTGCGCCCATGGCTTTCAGGTGCTGGAGCCCGGCAGTGAACTGCTGTATCTGCATTCCGGCGCCTGGGTGCCGGAGGCGGAAACCGGCGTGCGTTGGGACGATCCAACGCTGGCGATTGCCTGGCCCCTGCCGGTGGCTGCCCTGAGCGACCGCGACCGCAACCTCCCCTGGCTCAGTGACAGAAATTCGATGGCATAATGAGATCACTTCAGGGAGGGTGGTATGCCATCGCTGAGCTTGCGGGGGCTGTCGGATCAGACTTATGAGGGCTTGCGCCAGCTCGCTCTCCGCAACCACCGCAGCATGCAGGAGCAGGTGCGGCTCCTGATTGAGCGGGAGGTGCGTTACGCCCAGGTGGGTGCTGTGGAGCGGGCCCGGCAGTGGCGTTCCGTGCTGGCTGGGCGCCATTTCCCCGATCTGGCTGCCGACATTCAGTCTGACCGCAATCGCTGATGCGATGAGTCCAACAGCGTGGACCCAGTCCGATGTGTTTGTCCTGGATACCTCTGCCCTGCTGAGGCTGTATCTGGCCGATGGGCCGCTCCCCCCTTCGTTGGAGCCCGTCATCCAGCGGGGCTGCGGTGGCGACGCTTTGTTGTTGATTCCCGATCTCTGCTTGCTGGAATGCGCTTCGGTGTTGCTGAAGCAGGTACAGCGCCAGCTGCTCAGCGCGGATGAAAGCCGAGCCATCTTGGCGGATGTGTTGCAACTGCCTCTACGGCACACCAGCGCCAGCGATCTGGCAGTCGCAGCGCTTGATCAGGCCATGGCCTTTTCGCTGAGCGTCTATGACGCCAGTTACCTCGCTTTGGCGCTTAAGCATGGTGCCCAGTTGATCACCGCAGACAAGCAACTTGCTAAAGCAGCAGCATCGCTGGGCTGTCTAGCGGATTCATCACCACTCAGTTGATTGATGCCCCACCCCTGCCGCCACTGCGGATCGCCCCTCACGCATGAGGTGATCGATCTGGGCCATCAGCCGCCCAGCAACGCCTACCTCACCCCTGATCAGCTGACGCTGCCCGAGCTCACTTACCCCCTCCAGGTGTTCGTGTGCAGCCACTGCTGGCTGGTGCAGCTGCCAGTCCACGCGCCGGCCGAGCAGCTGTTCACCGCAGATTACGCCTACTTCTCCAGCACCTCCAGCAGCTGGTGCGCCCACGCCGAGCGGTTTGTGGCGGCGGCGGTGGAGCGGCTGGGGTTGGGGTGCGAAAGCCGGGTGGTGGAGCTGGCCAGCAACGACGGCTACCTGCTGCAGTACGTGCAGCAGCGAGGTATTCCCTGCCTGGGCATCGAGCCCACCCACGCCACGGCAGAGGCGGCGCGGGCCAAGGGCATCACCACGATTGAGCGTTTCTTCGGGGTGGCGCTGGCTGAGGAACTGGAGCCCGCCGATCTGGTGGTGGCCAACAACGTGCTGGCGCACGTGCCCGAGATCAACAATTTTGTGGCGGGCATCGCCCGGCTGCTCAAGCCCACCGGGCGCGCCTCAATCGAGTTTCCGCATCTGCTGCGGCTGCTGGCGGGCAACCAGTTCGACACGATCTACCATGAGCACTACAGCTACCTGAGCCTGCGGGCGGGGGCCCGCATCGCCGCGGCTGCCGGATTGGAGGTGGTGGATGTGGAGGAGCTGCCCACCCATGGCGGCAGCCTGCGGGTGTGGCTGGCCCACCAGGACGCCGCAGAGCCAACAACGGCGGTGGCGGCGGTGGTGGCGGCTGAGACAGCGGCGGGGCTGGAAACGCTGGGGGCCTACGCCGGCTTCCAGCAACGGGCCGAAACCACCAAGCACGCCCTGCTGGAGTTTCTGCTGCAGGCCAAACGTGAAAGCCGGTGCGTACTGGGCTATGGCGCCGCTGCCAAGGGCAACACCCTGCTCAACTACGCCGGCATCCGGGCCGACCTGCTGCCAGCGGTGGCCGACCGGGCCCTCAGCAAGCAGGGCAAGCTGCTGCCTGGCAGCCACATCCCCGTGATCAGCCCCGAGCAGCTGGCCACCGAGGCCGCCGACGCCCTTCTGGTGTTGCCTTGGAACCTGATCGAGGAAGTGCGGCAGCAACTGCCTGCCATCGAGCTGGTGACGGGGATTCCAGAGTTGCGGCATTGGCGAGGAGGGCATTGAGATGAGCAGCAACCAGATCCGCAAGATCCCCTACACCCAGCCCTCGATCACAGTGCTGAAGCAGTGACAACGATTCATCTGCTGGGTAGCGAAGGTTTCATCGGTCGTGCTGTCCAGCGCGAGGCGGGCGGCCTTCAGCTGCATTGCTGGAGCCACAGAGAATTAGACCCTGAACATCATTTCGACCTGCTCGATCCCTCAAGTTGGCAGGCATTGCTCAAGTGCCAGCCAACGCATGCCATTCTGTTGAGCTGGCCAGGGCTTCCCAACTATCAGGAGCTGTTTCATGTCAACCGAAATTTGCCGGCTTGTATCGAGTTGATTGAGCAGCTGGTGGATGCCGGCCTTCAGCGCCTTTTGGTTGCGGGCACCTGCTACGAATATGGGCTGCAGAACGGTCCCATGAGTGAGGATCAGTTCACGGACCCAGTGAACTGCTACGCCATTGCCAAAGACAGCCTGCGCCGCGTGATCGCCAGCCGCTATAGCCAACAGGATTTGCAATGGTGCTGGACTCGCATTTTCTACCCCTTTGGCCAAGGCCAGAATCCTCATTCGCTGATACCATCTTTGCAGAAGGCCTTAGAGTCGGGGGAGAAGTCTTTCCCAATGGGGTCCGGCCGCCAGCTGCGTGATTTCATTGATGTGCAGGAGGTGGCACGACAGTTGCTGACATTGGTAATGCATCAAGACGCGGGAGGTATTTACAACACAGGCTCGGGCATTCCCCGTTCAGTGCTTGAGATGGCCGAAGAGGCTATTGCGGCTCATGGAGGTAGCATTCGGCTTAAGAGAGCGGTCTACCCAGATCGCTCTGATGAGCCTCTGGCATTCTGGGCTCATATGGATAAGTTCAAAGCCCTTCTGAGGATCCCGGAGACAATCCCATGAGTAACAATCCGATTCAGACACACTTACAAGAAGCAATTCAGCGTGCCAATGCTCAGGCGCTTGATATAAGCATTGCCCAGCCCGCCAAAGAGTTTTTTGCTCGCAGCCACCAACTGTTGTATTCATATAACTTTTCATGGCTGTCCCGGCCAATTATTCAATATCCGCAAGACATCGTTGCTTTCCAGGAAGTCGTTTCGCAGGTAAAGCCTGATCTGATCCTTGAAACCGGCATCGCCCACGGCGGTTCACTTGTTTTGTCCGCTTCCTTGCTTTGCCTTCTGGACGTGATGGAAGGCCTGGATCCTCGTCAATCCCCCCGCAAAGTCGTGGGCGTCGACATTGATATCCGCCCCCACAACCGCCAAGCCCTCGATGAGCATCCCCTGCGCTTCAAGATAGAGCTAATTGAGGGATCCTCGATCGACCCAGAGATCATCCAGCAGGTGCGCAGCCATGCAGATGGCGTCGATCGGGTACTGGTGTCCTTGGATTCCAACCACACGCATGAGCACGTGCTCGCTGAACTGAATGCTTACGCTGATCTGGTGTCGGTTGGCAGCTATTGCATCGTCTTCGACACCGTGGTGGAAGACCTACCTGCCGGATCCTTCCCCGATCGTCCCTGGGACGTTGGCAACAACCCCAAAACGGCCGTTCATGAATGGCTGAAGACCCATCCCGAGTTTGAGATCGATAAAGACATCGACAACAAGCTGTTGATTAGCGTGGCACCGGATGGATATTTGAAGAAAAACCCGGCATCTTCTATATACTGCGACTCTTGATTCTTGACCTCTAGGTGAACATTTTGTCATCTTCGATCCCGCCTTCATTATCAGTTCTGCTGCTTATAGGCTGCTACGAATCCGAGGCATACGATGAGCGTCGCCTAGACTGGCTAGAAATGAGTCTAAATGACCTCCGTTGTCAGACTTTTCGGCCAACCGAGATCATTGTCTCTTTGAACAGCTCCGTTAGCCATAGCGACTTTGTCACGAAATTAGTCAGCACCTACATAGACACTTATTCATGTGTCAAATACAGCCTGCCTCGTAGTGGAGCCTTCAACTTTGAAACATTGATATCTCTAGCAACGTCTGATCTCATCTGCTTTTGGAGTGATCATGATCGACATGGCAAGCTTTTTCTCGAACAATGTGTTAAGGCTGTAGTAGATTATCCAGCTATGCATGCATGTCCAATAATTAACTATGCCTTTGAGGATGGAAGACCCTATACTCCAGAGCCAGTCAGCTTATTTGCTGTCAACACATGCAGTTTAAGCAGTGTCGATTCTCTTAAATCCGCTCTTTCGTCTGATATTAGAGGGTCAATTTATGGAATATGGAAAAGGCAGCTTTTTAATAATATTCCATCTTATGGAATTGAAAAAATAGACTTTTTGCTTGTTTATGCTGCAGCCCTAAGCGGTGGATATGTTTTCTTTGAATCCGACAAAGAATCCTTGGTTCTTCGGCATAAAAAGTCAAAAGGTAATAACCATTCGAAACTTCTCCCCTCGCTTATTATGAGTGAAGATAATTATAGGATGACTGCTCATTCTCGCCTCCTTAGAGGCCTTGTAAGTATCATCGGCCAATCAAGCCTAGGTGCGCTAGAGAAATCCAGAGCCATGGTAGTCGTCAGGAAAACCTTTAGCAGCAAATCTAATTATTGCGGCTGCTCTTATCTTGGCGCGAAGCTGATGCTAAAGTCAATAATATCATTGGTTAGGGGGCGACAGTCAATTTCTTCTTTTGTTATTCAGCTTGGATTCGCCATGTCAGCCTGGCAAGATTTATCTTCAACCTATAAGTTCAAAATCAATTAGTTCGCGATCATGAAAAAAAGAATTAAGCAGCTTATGCTTCATCTGCTCAAAAAGCATGCGCTCTCGAGAATGCCACTTTCTTCGGAGCTTGCCAAACTCGGAAACTATTATCATGAATATTATTACAATGTAAATCATAACCCTATAGAAAATGGTGAATACTGGCTTTTGAACATGGCCGCCGCTCAAGAGGCTGATATTATTGATGTCGGTGCTTTTATTGGTGAATATAGCAACTATTTCTTGACTCATGCACGGCAAGGGCGTGTAATTGCTGTAGAACCATCTATTGAATCTTATGCTGCTCTCTGCAGCAATCTTAGGTCTTACATCTGCGAGGCTAACTGCGCTGCATCTAGGCTCTTGCTCTTCAATTGCGCTGCATCTGAAAACGATACGGATTTAGAATACTTTTATAGCAGTACGCATCCCAATGGGAGCACTCTAAATCATGCATTTGCCAATCAGCCTGAGTTTACTAGTAGTAATGAGTTTATCTTGAGACTAGTACAAGCCAAATCCTTGGATAGCATTATTCTTGCATCAGGCTTGCAAATGGAGGCAGTTGCCCTTCTTAAGATTGATGCCGAAGGCCATGAAAATGCAGTACTCAGAGGAGCCTGTAATGTATTGAAGACAGTTGGAATTGTTCAAATCGAGTATGGAATGCATAATCTATCTAAACGTTGGTTGCTAAAGGATATTTATTGTGAGTATAGTTCGCGGTTCCACATCGGTAGGCTTTATCCATCCAGTATCGTAATCTCAAAAGACTACGATCCTAAGTGGGAAGACTTTAAGGGTCGAAATCTTGTGATGCTCAACAAGAGCTCGGACGCGCATCCTTTTGCGAAAAGCATGTTGGCAAGAAAGGATTCCGTTTTCTGGCTGTGAAGATATGAAGATAACTCTTATTGGTGAACCATGGCTTATGCCACCTAAATACTATGGTGGAGCTGATCGGATGCTTCATTTGCTTGCTCGAGGCCTGGAAAAACGAGGGCATACAGTTCACTTAATGGCAGGTAAAGGGTCATGTGAATATGGTGGCCGTTTTATTTCATACAAGAATCAGAGCAAGAGCCTTGCGAGCCGTGCCTATCGACGGATTGACTTTGGGCTTAAGACCTTATGGCTCGCTAGAGATGCTGACATTATCCACTCATTCAAGTTTTGGCCAAGTTATCATTGGTCGGTAAACAATATTGGTAAACCAGTCGTTTACACACAGCAAAACACTGTAAGCCCCACTGATCTTTTGTCGGTAATCAAGTCCAATCCCAAGCACGGATACATGCAAGCAATATCTCAGTCACAGATCAGAAATCTAAATGTGCAGGGTAGTGCCACTCCCTTTGTAATCCATAATGCCGTGGACACCGAGGTCATACGTCCCATCGTAAGACCATCTCGTGACTACCTTGCGTACCTAGGAAGACTCAATTATGATAAAGGCATTGATATTGCTGTGCGCCTATCACTGCAGACTGGCATACCTCTTAAAATCGCTGGCGTCGTCAGGCCAGCGGAACCAGATGCGGCCTTGTTATTCGAGAAGGCAGTTAAACCTTTCCTTGGCAATCAGATTGAATTTATTGGGGCAATCGACGATTCACAGAAGTCAAGGTTTCTTGGCAACGCCCTTGCACTTCTTATGCCCAATAGATGGAATGAGCCCTTTGGTATTGTTATAGCTGAAGCCCTTTCGGCGGGGACTCCAGTTATTGGAACGAATTTAGGATCGATTCCGGAATTAGTCGAAGATGGCAAGACCGGTCTTATTTGCGATAGTTATGACGAGCTTTTTAATAGCATTCATCATGTCGACAAGATAAGACCAGGCGAATGCCGCAAAGCAGCTCTCAACAAGTTCTCAGAGAAAGTTTACATGGACAATATCCTAAGGATGTACGCAAATATTCTTGCGTGATAAATGAAAATACTTCTGATAGCCGACCCTGTCATCCCCATTCCCCCCAACCACTACGGCGGCGCCGAGCGGATTGTGGCTCTGTACGCCCAAGAGTTTTCCCGCTTAGGCCATCGTGTCGATCTTCTCGCTGGCCCAGGATCGCGTCACTACGGAGGGCAGCTCCATATTCACCATGCGCCATCCAAGGCTTACCTAAGTAGAGCCAATCGCAAGATTCGCTTTCAGCTGCAAAGCCTATGGGCAGCGCGGGATTGTGATGTTGTCTATAGCCATGGACGCTTTGACTATCTTTATTCGCTGCTTCAATCGGGCAAGCCTTTGCTTCAACTTTTTCCCAACCCTATTGACCAGCAGCAGATCGATTTTGCCGAGCAAAGAATTCGTGCCAAGGCTGCTTTTCATTTCATCAGTGCCAATCAGGCATCCCACGCCAAGATCACTGCTCCATCGTGCGTGATCCCCAACCCCGTTGACACTCGGGCTTATCGCGTGGCTGAAGGCACTGGAAATTACCTAGTCTTTCTTGGACGACTTACGATGAACAAGGGCGTTGATGTGGCCATTGACGTGGCGCGACGAACTGGCCGCAAGCTTGTGATTGCTGGCAATGTGTCCAAAGAGAAAGGCGGTGAGCAGTATTTCCGGGAGCAGGTGGAGCCGCATCTCGATGGCGATCAGATCCGTTGGATTGGCCCTGTCAATGACGCACAGAAACAGGTGTTACTCAGCAATGCCGATGCCCTGCTCTTTCCGATCCGCTGGGATGAGCCGTTCGGGTTTGTGATGGTTGAAGCCTTGGCTTGCGGTACCCCTGTGATTGCTACACGCCGAGCCTCCACACCGGAGGTGATCAACCATGGCATGACTGGCTGGCTGTGTGAACCTGAAGAACCTTCAGTGGATGCCTTTGTGGAAGCTGTACATCACCTGCACGAACTGGATCGCCAGGCCTGCCGGCGAGCAGCTGAGCAGAGGTTTGATGTGCGGGTGGTAGCCCCACGTGTGCTGGAGGTCCTCACCAAGCTGGCCCGGGAGCCGATCGTATGATTCGGATTCGATCCTTGTTGGCTGAACGGCTGCTGGATTATCTCGCTTTTGGCAAGTGTAAACGTGGAAAGTATCGGCTTGCACAGCTGGCGTCTCGCGTGCTGGATGGTGCCGTCATTCGTTCGGCCTACGGGCCGTTGTTGCACTGCCGCTTTGCCGATAGCACGTTCTGGTTAGCAGCGCGCTATGGCAATGATGAAGTCATGGCACTCTTGGCCGATCTGAGCCCTAATGATGGCTTTATCGATGTGGGTGCCAATATTGGTCTCACAACCTGCTTTGCTGCAGGCAGAGGTGCTGCAGTTCTAAGCCTTGAACCTAGCGCCCGCGAATTTGCAGATCTTCTGCGTAACATCAAGCTTTTAGATACCCCCCCCGTAGCTCTTCCGGTAGCGGCTAGTTGCCAAGCCGAGTTTCTAGGGTTTCGGATTGGTCACTTGTCGCATTCTGGTGGTAACTCATTCGGCAGTGCACGCGGTTCGAAGGAAAGCGATGTCGTCGTGCAGGCCGTGAAGCTTGATGATCTTCTGACTGATGATCAATTGCGTGGTTGGCAGTCGATGCATAAGGCTGTCGAAGCCCACTCGCTTGTTGTGAAGATCGACGTTGAGGGTTTTGAAGCCCAGGTGCTTGAAGGGATGCAGCGGCTGCTATCCGAGCGCCGTTGCCGCAAAGTCATTGTTGAGGAAAATATCGGCCGGGCGAAAGCTCTGATTGGTGATCAGAATCTCACGGCCACGATGGCCCAGTTTGGTTACGAGCCCACGGTGGATCCAGCAGGTCGCTCTCACTTTGATCAGTGCTATGTGCCCGCCCCAACGTGAGTTCCAAGCTGCTGATCGTCCTCACTTCCCTCGTCGCCGAAGGCTGCCCCCAACTCGCCCTGCAGCTGGCCCTCCACTGGCAGCAGCAGGGCCTGGCAGTGGAGCTTCTCTGCCTGCGCGATCAACCCAACGATCTGCGGCCGGAGTTTGAAGCACTCGGCATTCCGATCCACACCTTCGCTTTAGGCCATGGCTTAGCCCGCTACCCGCGGTTGGCCTGGCTCAGCTACCGGCTTTGCCGACGCCTGCGCCCCCAGGCGGTGCTCAGCTTCCCGCTCGGCTGGCATGCCTTCATCGCGATCGGGTCACGGCTGGCCGGAGTGCGCCGCATGTGTGCCCATGTGGGCAACCTGCCGCCGGTGTGGACAGGCCAGTCATTTCAGAAGTTCAAGCTGGAGGTGCAGCTGGGGCGGCCCTTCACCCACCGGCTGCTGTGCTGCTCCGATTACATCCGCGCCGCCACCGTGCGCGATTTTGGCCTGTCGCGCCGGGAAGCCAGCACCATTTACAACGCCTGCGATCTGGAGCGCTTTGCCGCAGTGCAACGCGATCCGGCGGCGCACCAGCCGCCGCGGCTGGGCATGGTGGCGCGGCTGGAGCAACACAAAGACCAACCCACCTTGATCCGTGCGGTGGCTCTGCTGCGGGATCAGGACGTTGAAACGGATCTATGGCTGATCGGTGAGGGCAGCCAGCGCCCCCAGCTAGAAGCCCTGATCCAATCCCTGCAGCTAACCAGGCAGGTGCAGCTGCTCGGCAGTCGCCGTGACATCCCTGCACTGCTGGCCAAGATGGATTTATTTGTGTTCTCCGCCCGCCCCGATGAAGGCTTTGGCATCGCCCTGGCAGAAGCCATGGCCGCCGGTGTGCCGGTCGTGGCTACCAATGTGGGCGCCTGCCGTGAGGTGCTGGACGGCGGCCGCTGCGGCCTGCTCGTGGAGCCCAACAGTCCTGAAGCTCTGGCCGAGGCCATTCGACAGGTGCTGGCGGCTCCTGAGGCTGCCCGGCAGCGAGCGGCGGCGGCGCGGCAGCGGGCCCTGCGGCTCTTCAGCGTGGCGGCGATGGCGCAGGCCTACGGCGAGGAGCTGGGGATGACATGAGGGTCCTCCATGTGCTCAACGGCCTCCACGCCGCTGGCATCGAAGCCTTGGCGCTGCAGCTGATCAGCCACAGCCCGGCAGACGTGCAGGCCGAGCTGCTCAACACCGACCGCCAGGCCCAAGAGCAAGCTCCTGCCTTCGCTGAGCTTCAGCACGCCGGCAAGCTGGAGGCGCTGCATCAATGGCGCCGCTGCGACGGGCTTCGTCTGGCCTGGCGTGGCTTCTGGCTCTGCCGTGAGCGTCGCCCGGATGCGTTGCTGCTCTATCCCTGCAACCGGCCGATGCTCTGGCTGGCCCTGGGTGCTCGATTAGCTGGTGTGCGTCGGTTGGCGGTTCATCTCGGCAACACGGCTCCGTCTGATCCCGACGGCAAGCACACCTGGCAGCGGCTGCTGATCTGGTTTCAGCGGCTGGGCGTGGTGGCGGTGCCCTGCACTCAGGCCATCGTGAACTCGTTGCAGCCCCTGCCGGTTGGTCTGCGTCTCGGCCCGGTGATTCCCAATGGCTGCAACGTGTCGGCCATCGCCCGGCGCGCCGCCGCCGCCCGTGCCCGGCGCCCATCGGGCGATGCCCGCAGGGTGCTGATGGTGGCCCGGCTCGATCCGATCAAAGATCAGGCCACCCTGCTGCGGGCCTTCGCGACGGCCCGCCAGCCCGGCTGGCAGTTGCAGCTGGTGGGCGATGGCCCCGATCGTGCTCGCCTAGAGGCATTGGCCGTTGAGCTGGGCTTGGATCCTGTGCAGGTGATCCTCGGCCGCCGCAGCGACATCCCCGAACTGCTGGGTCAGGCGGATCTGTTTGCCTTCTCCACCACCCCCGCGGAAGGCTTTGGGATCGTGCTGATTGAGGCGATGGCCGCTGGGCTGCCGATCGTTGCCAGTGATGTGCCGGCCTGCCGGGAGGTGTTGCTGGATGGGGCGGCGGGGATGCTGGTTCTGGCGGGAGATGTGGACAATTGGAGCGCCCAGCTCAGGCAGCTCCTACAAGATGCCCACCGCCGCGAGCAACTGGCAGGGCGAGCTCATACCCATTCGCCCGCTTATGACATTCGCTACACGGCCGAGCAGTGGTATCGGTTGATGGAAGGTAGAGAACTAAAGTGAATCATTCCCTTGTGATCAAATAATCGGCATGCTACGCACCACTTGGCGCTGGTTCTTCCCCCGCCTGCAGCGTTTCCTTCCCTCCCATCATGGCAATCCACTGCTGGCTCGGGTTGATCGTTTAGCCACCGTATTTCATGGGCTCTATGAAAATGGCAACTATGATCCTGCCAGCAACGGAGAAGCGTGGCTGCTTCAGCAGCTTGCGTGTTTTCGCCCTGCCTTGATTCTGGATGTAGGCGCCAACCGTGGCGAGTATTCTCGCCTGGCTCTAGACATCTGCCCCCAGGCACGGGTGATCGCCTTTGAGCCCATCCCATCCGTATTCGCCCAGTTGGAGGCTGCCTTGGGACAGGAGCCTCGGGCCGAACTCCACAACGCAGCGCTGGCGGATTCTAACGGTGAGATTCGCTTCTTGTTTGATCCAGCTCGAACCGGCAATACCAGCGCCGTGGTTGGCGTGCAAACAGCCATTCATGGTCTGACAGCTCCAGAGCAGATCACTGCGTCAGCACTACGGCTTGATCATTTCTGTGATTCTAATGGTGTTAATCACATTGACCTCCTCAAGATTGATGTAGAGGGATTTGAATCTCAGGTGATGGCAGGGGGGGTGAGATGCTGTTCGATGAGTCGATTGACTGCATTCAAATCGAATACGGCAAGGCCAATCTGTTCTCCCGTTATTTTATTCATGACTACTTGCGTGATTATGGTAGTCATTTCGTGACCGGCAAGCTTTACCCGAAAGGTGTGCGCTGGTTTAGCCACTACTCGGTCGATCAGGATGATCTGATGGGGCCCAATCTGGTGATGGCCAGCCGCCGTAAGCCAGAGTTGGTTCGCTTGCTCAGTATTGAGTCTGGAAGTGCCCTGTCTTGAACCGCCACCTCCTCTGCTGCGGCGACGCCACTCATCCGGCAACGCATGGTGGCCTTTCATTCCGTCTTCTCAAGGCAGGGTTGAAAACAGGTTTTTTGAAGGGTGGCCTAGCTCTTGATCCTCAGCGCCTGCGCCGGCGGCGGCACCTATGGAACTTGTGCCAGCTTCTAAGCAGCGGTAAGCCCGGAGGTTATCAATATAGCCAGGCCTTCACCCGCGCCCTGCTGGACCAGGCCAGGCTCCCGGTTAATCAGCCCTTGGCCCTGCTCAGCCACTTCCCGCTACTGCCGGCCTATCCTTGGCCCGATGCCTGGAGAGTTGATTTTTACATTGATGCTACCTCTCGACAGTTGTTTCACGACTATGGCATCGGCAAACGCATCAACTCCAATTATCAGCAGCGGGTACTTGAGTGGGAGCGTCGGGCGTATGAATCTTCCGGTGCTGTTGTCTGTCGATCGCAGTGGGCGGCCGATTCGGTTGTTATCGACTACGGCATCGACCCCGCCAAGGTTCACGTGGTGCCCGGCGGCGCCAACCTCGATGAAACGCAGCTGGCAGGTCTGCCACCGGTGGATCCGCCGCCCCCTCCGTCTCGGGAGCAGCCCCTGCGCCTCGGTTTCCTTGGCAAGGAGTGGCAGCGCAAGGGAGGCCCTTTTCTGCTGGAGCTCGCCGATGCCCTGCAGCAGCGCGGCATCCCCACCGTGATCCGCGCCATCGGCCCCAATCCCGCCCGGCTCCCTTCCCATCCTTCCCTGCAGCCCCTCGGCTTCATCCACAAGCAGACCCACACCGCCCGCTTTGTGGCCGAGCTGCGCAGCTGGCATTTCGGCACCCTGTTTTCCGATGCTGAGGCCTTTGGCATCTCCAACCGCGAATGCCTGCGCCTGGGGGTGCCCGTGCTCGCCCATGCGGTGGGCGGGATCCCCTCCACACTGCCCGATGCCGGCTGTGGCCAGCTGTTTGCCGCCCACCCCAGCGCCGCCGAGGTGGCCGACTGGATCGTGGCGCGGCTCCGCCCCTACGCGGGCTATCTGCAGTGGCGGGCTGCCCTGGTGCCCCGCTGGCGCGAGTTCACCTGGGAGGCGGCGGCGGAACAGCTGGCGGCGATTCTGGGGTGATCAGCCACGGGCCGGTAGGCGCGCAGCCTGGCATCGGATTCAGACCCGAATCACTCACGGCTCACCTTCCAGCAGTCCCAGGCCTACCAGCACGGCGGCGTCGATCCCCAGCGATAGCGTTTGTTCTCCCCATGCCCTCCCTACTCCCCTACGGCCTGCGCAAGATCTGGGGCCATCCCGCCAACCGATCCCCCGGAGGGTTGCGGGCCCTGGTGCGCTGCCTGGGCCGCAGTGGTGCCTGGGCGAGTTACCAACTGCAGAAGCAGCTGGGCCTGTTCCCGTCCCAGGGGCGGATCATCCCCTGGATCGATGGGCTGCGGCTGCGGCTGCTGAGCACCAGCCAGCAGAGCCAGGCCTGCCTCTACTACGGCATCCCCGACTGGCCCTCGATGCAGTTCGCCCGCCGCTTCCTGCGCCCGGGTGATCTCTGCGCCGATATCGGCGCCAATGTGGGTGTCTACAGCCTGCTGCTGGCCCGTCACGCCGGAGGCACCAATGTGCATTCCTTTGAGTGTCTGCCGAGCAACGTGGCCAAGCTGCGGGCCAACCTGACGCTCAATGCCCTGGAGGGGCCAGACGGGGTGCGGCTGCATGCCGTGGCCCTGGCCGATCGCGATGGCCTGGTGCTGCTCAATCCCAGCGACGGCGACTCCACCGCCTCGATCTCGCCCCCCCCCCTCTGGGTCTGATGTTGAGACCACTCGCGAAGCCTGGGTGCAGGCCAGGCGGCTGGATGGCTTCCCCTGGCCCGGCCGCTTGGCCTACATCAAGATCGATGTGGAGGGCGCCGAGCAGCTGGTGCTCGCCGGCAGCGAACAGCTGCTGCGCCGCTCGGCTCCGATGGTGTGGAGCTTTGAGTTGCTCAACACCCAGCAGCGCCTCGGCTCCAGCAAGGAGGCCCTGCTGCAGGCCTTCGAGCGCTGGCAGTACCAGTTCTTTCTCTACCGGCCAGCCACCAATCGGTTGGTGCCGTTCATCCCCAATGCCGATGGATCCTGGCCGCGCCGCGACGACGACAATGTGCTGGCGATTCATCTCAGTGCGATGGAGGATGTGGCGAAGCGGTTGTGTGGGATGGAGTAACAACCGTGGCTGAAACCCAGCAACCTGGCCGCCGCTATGCCGTGCTCCAGGCCGGCGCTCGCATGCACTACGCCGTGCCGGCCCTGCTGGCCCGCGCCAATGCCCTGGCGGCCTTCTACACCGATCTCCACAGCAGCCATCGGCCCCTGAGGGTGCTGGATGGCCTCTGGCCCAAAGCAGCCCAACCCAAGAGTCTGAAGCGTCTGCTTGGTCGTCAGCTTCCTGCCGAGCTGCCCCGCCGGCTGGTGCGTGATCAGCCCCTGGCCAGTCTCAGCTGGGCCCGTGGAGCCCGCGGCGATGCGCTGGTGCTGCAACGAGCCTGCCGCGAGCGCTTTGGTGGTGCCAATGCCCTTTACACCAACTTCATCAACAATGATCTGGATACCGTGCGCCAGGCCAAGCAGCAGGGGCTGCATGTGGTGCATGAGCTGATCATCGGCGCCGATGTGGGCCGCATTCTGCTGGAGGAGCGCCGCCGCTATCCCGGCATTGAAGCAGAAGGCGAACCTGAGGAGGTGGTGGAAGCCGGCATTGAGCGCGACCGATTGAAGTGGGCGATCAGCGATCAGGTGCTTGTGCCCTCAGAGTATTGCCGCCAGAGCTCGATCGCCCTGGGCTGTGATCCCGCGAAGATCAGTGTTGTGCCCTATGGCATCCCGGAGCACTGGTTTGATCTGCAACCTGATCCTGTGCCCGGTCGCATTCTTTTTGTGGGCCAGGTGGGGCTGCGCAAGGGCAACCATGTATTGGCTGAAGCCTGCCGGATTCTCCGCTCACGCGGCGTGGCTTTTGAGTGCCGGGTGGCTGGCCCCCTTCATGTGGATGTCACCCTTCCACTCTTTGAAGGGCTCACCTATCTCGGCCAGGTGCCCCGCAGCCAGGTGCAGGAGGAGTTCCGCCGGGCTGATCTCTTCGTGCTTCCCACTTTGGCGGAAGGCATGGCCCTGGTGCACCTGGAAGCCATGGCCTGTGGTGTGCCCGTGATCACCACCCCCCATTGCGGCTCGGTGGTGCGTGACGGCGTGGAGGGATTCATCGTGCCGATCAGGGATCCCCAGGCTCTGGCGGATCGCATGCAGCAATTGCTCGAGCATCGCGATTTGCGAGCCCAGATGGGAACTGCAGCAAGCTTGCGTGCACTCGAATATGACTGGAAACGCTATGGAGAGCGAATTCTGAATGCTTTGTTGTGCGAATTAATTGATCAATAAAGGATGTTTCTAGATTATTCATATCGCTTGGCCGCCTTCAAGCCGGCGCAGGCAGACTTGGTTTCTATGGGTCTATTTGCTGCTGAGGCGGGGCTAGCTGAATGGGTTACCGCTCCCTTGCTTCGGTCAATTGGCGTAAATCCATGGAGTGATTTTCAGAAAGTTTCAAGGTTGATATTCTTGCACATTGCTAAATGTGCTGGCACAAGTTTGCTGCGGCAGCTGCCTAGCGGAATTGTGGGCGCTCACAATAATCATTTTGCGGCTATTCAGTACTGGGCTCATGATGCCAAGGCTTTTCGTGATTCTTTTAAATTTGCCATTGTTCGCTGCCCGGTCGAGAGGTTCGTGAGTGCCTGGAAATACGCACTTTTCAGCGGTCGCTGCGGCCCTCTAGGCAATCGCGTGCCGTCCAGTGTTAACCAGACGGCTCGCCTTCTGGCGCAGCCCCTTGGTAGGCGCTATTTGTGGTCTGCACCTCACTTTCGACCTCAGCTCTCTTTCTTGCTGGCGCCTGTATTTAATTCTTCTAGCGAAGAGAAGAATCAGCCCTGGAATCAACTTGGGATTAGTGTTGATTTCGTTGCTAGGCTGGACAAATTTGCTGAAGCGCTTGAGATATTGTCAAATCATTTGAACATGAGGCTGAGTCCAGATCTTGTTGTGAACTCGACAGGGTCTTTTCGTTATCGACCGAATTGTCTTTTTGACTCAAACTTGTCTGATGAAAGCAGGGAGTTGATCTTGCGCTTCTACCAGGCTGACTACGAATTCTTCCAGTCTCTGTAAATGCTGTATGCCAAAACCCGTTGCCTGCTGGCGCTTCACCGCATTGGCCCTTATCACCATGCCCGTTTTCTGGCTGCTGCCAGTTTAGCCTATCTGCGGGTGTTGGAAACCCGTCCTCAATCACAAGAATATCTGTGGCGTTTCCAGGCCGATGCTGTCTATGGCTTGCATCAGCTCTACGGGCATCATTCCCTGGAGGAAGATCCACCCTCAGACCAGATTGTTCAGCAGTTAGCCGAGATTCTCGATCAGCTTCAACCCCAGACGATCGTGAGCGTGGGCTGGGCGGATCGGGCCTACCAAGCCCTGCTGGTGCTCGCCCACCAGCGGCGGATTCCCGTGGTGCTGATCAGCGACAGCCGCCAGCGTGATGAACCACGCAGCGCCACCAAGGAGTGGATCAAGCGCCAGCTGCTGCGGGGCTATTCCGCAGCCCTGGTGGCCGGCAAGGAAAGCCGTGCTTACCTAACGGAGCTGGGCTTTCCCCCTGCTGCGATCGCCCAGCCCTGGGACGTGGTGGACAACGCCTTCTTTGCTCAGGCCGCTGCCAGCGCTGGGCCTCGCCAGCCCCATTTCCTCTGCGTGAGCCGGCTGGTGGCCAAGAAAAACCATGCTGGTTTGCTCCAGGCCTATGCCACCTATCAACGCCAAGGCGGCCGCTGGGGGCTGCAGTTGGTGGGCAGCGGCCCCCTGGAGCCCGCCATTCGTGACCAGATCGCCGAGCTCCCTGATCCGCAGCGCGTGCAACTGCTGCCCTTCTGCCAGTTGGAGGAGCTGGGCCCGCTCTACGGCCAAGCCAGCGCTTTTGTGTTGGCCAGCAGCACCGACCAATGGGGCCTCGTGGTGAATGAGGCCATGGCCGCCGGCCTCCCCTGCCTGGTAAGCAGCGCCGGCGGCTGTGCCGTGGATCTGGTTGAGCATGGCGTGAGTGGCTGGTGCTTTGATCCCACGGCCCCATCAGCCTTGGCAGCGCTGCTGCTTCAAGCCGAACGCCAATCGCCCGACCAGCGAGCGGCCATGCAGCAGGCTGCTCATCAGCGCCTGCAGGCCTTCACGCCCGAGACCTTTGCCTCTGGCCTGCAGCAGGCGCTGCAATGGGCCATCGCCCAGCCCCGCTTCTCGCGCAGGGCTGCCCTCACTGCCGCCCTGCTCTGCCGCCGCCCATGAACGCTCTGGCGCAACTTGATGGCTTGGAGCTGTTGCTCGTTCTGGCCCTGATTGCCCTGATCGGCTGGGAGTTGCTGCAGGCTCTGCGCAGCCGCTCCTGGGTGGCGGTGTATCGGCCCACGTTGTTTGTGGCGGCCGTGCTGGGCTACTACACCCTGGCAGGCCCTCTGCGGGCTCTGGCTCTCGATGGCCCCCTCTACCGCGGCCTGGATCACCGCCAGCTGCTGTTATGGGGCTGGCTCGGCGCCGTGCTTTCCTATGGATCCCTGTTGCTGGGCTTCTATGCCAGCCCACGCACCAAGGCCCCAAAGCGCCTGATCCTCAATCCCAATCCCCAGCGAATCCATCGGCTTGGCCTCCACCTTTGCCAGCTCGGCCTGCTGATGTTCGCCCTGGTGACCGGCACGCGGCTGGTTGCCTTGTTCAACCCCCTGGCCGCCGGTCAGTTGATCGAGGGCGGCCTCGGTGAGCGCGGTGTGGATGTGGGCGCCATCACCAATTACTTCACCTACGCCGTGAATTTCCTGATTCCCGGCCTCTGCCTGATGGCCGCAGCCTGGCTGCGGCAACGACGCCATACGCCAGTTCTGGTGCTGTGGCTGTTGGCGGCCTTGACGATCTATACCTCCCTCGGCTTCCGCTACCGTCTGGTGCTGCTAGCGATCCCCATCCTGCTGCTCTGGTTCATGGCGCGGCGCAAACGGCCATCGCTGGCCATGCTGGCGGTTTTTCTGGCTGGCTTCATCACCCTCAACGGCCTGATCGGCCTCACACGCAGTTACGGCCGCGGGCTGGATCTCACGGCCATTGAGGGCCAGAGCACGGCAGATCTCGTCGATGCGGGCTTCGGTGAATCGGCAGTGTTTTTCACCACCTCTGGCGTGATCGAGCAGGCGCCAGGCCGCTCATCGTTCATTGGGGGGGCTCCGATTATTAATACTCTTCTTTTTCCTATCCCCAGGTCAATATATCCCTCAAAGCCAGATGTTCCCTATGGTGCCGAGGCTACTGCAATGCTTTATGGCGGTGAGAACTTCGCCAGAGGCTCAGCCTTTCTCAATTACGCCGAGTACTATCTGATTGCCGGCTGGCCCTCCCTGATTGCCCTCAGTGCCCTGCTCGGCTGGCTGCTGCGGCGCCTCTGGAACTGGTTCCTGATTCGCCAGGATGAACCCTTCGCTCAGGCCCTTTATCTGCTCACGGCCTCCTATCTCTATGTGGTGATCAGCCGCGGCTACCTGCCCCAGGTGGTGATGCTCTTCGGCTTCTCCGTCGCGCCCCTGTTCTGGCTCTACGGCCGTTGGTCCCAGCCCGTTGCCCAGCTTGCCTCCCCTTCCGCTCCACCTCTCCCACGCGGCTGACGCCGCCGATGGCGGCATTGCCTCTGCTGTTGCCGAACTGAGCACTGCCCAGGAGCACGCAGGCCTCCGCCC
>NZ_JAYGIC010000107.1:0-24402 GCF_034931105.1 Synechococcus sp. CCY9201
AGCCGCTCTGGCGACAGGCGGCCCTGCTGCACGGCCTCCAGGATTGCGTCGATGGCCGCGTAGGCGTTCTCCGGCATCAGCACCAGATCCGCCCCGGCGACCAGGGCCAGCACGGCGGCCTCGGCCCCGCCGGTGCGGGCCGCAATCGCCTCCATCACCAGGGCGTCGGTCACGATCAGGCCCTCGAAGCCCAGCTCCTGGCGCAGCAGTCCGTCCAGGACGGCCGGCGACAGGGTGGCAGGCTGCTCCCTGTCCAGCTCGCTCAGCAGCAGGTGGGCGGTCATCACCGAGGCCACTCCAGCGGCGATCGCGGCCCGGAAAGGCGGCAACTCCACCTGCTCCAGCCGGGCGCGCTCGTGGTCGAGGCGGGGCAGTTCCAGATGGGAATCCTCGGCCGTGTCGCCGTGCCCCGGGAAGTGCTTGGCGCAGCAGAGCACCCCCTCGGCCTGGGCGCCGCGCAGGAAGGCCGTGGCCAGGGCCGCCGCGGTGGCGGGATCCTCCCCCCAGGCGCGCAGGTTGATCACCGGGTTGGCGGGATTGTTGTTGACATCGCACACCGGCGCCAGCACCCAGTTGAGGCCCAGCTCCCGGGCTTCGGCGCCCGTGCAGCGGCCATAGCGCTCGGCAAGCTCCTCGGCTCGCCCTGGCTCCCGCTGGTAGAGGCGACCCAGAGTGAGGGGTGGTGCCAACCAGCTGGCCCCCTCGAAGCGCTGCCCCACCCCCTCTTCCACGTCGGCGCAGAGCAGCAGTGGCTGGCCTGACCAGGCCTGGAGCTGGCGGCAGCGCAGACCCAGCTCGGCGGCGCTGCCGCCCAGCAGGATCACGCCCCCCACCCCCTCAGCCAGAAGGCGCCGCAGGGTGGCGTTGTCGAGCTCCCAGCGGGGATAGCGCCGCTGATCGTCGCTGAGGTGGCCGCTGCAGCGCACCACCAGCAGCTCGGCCACCAGGCGCCGCAGGTCCTGCTCCGTGGCCGTTCCAGCGCCAGCCCCGGCCGCCGTCATGGCGCAGTGCCGTTCTGGTCCTCGGGGGCCTCAGTCAAGGGTGGCTCACTGTCTTTGCTCAGCCGTTCTTCCCCAAGGCGGTTCAGCAGACTCAGCACCGTGGTCCCGCGTTCGAGGCCACGATCCAGTTGGAACACCACCTCGGGTGTTCGGCGCATCTTCAGCCGGCGGCCCAGTTCGCCTTTCACGTAGGCCGCGGCCGACTGCAGGCCGGCCATCGCCTGGATGCGGTCGTCGTCGCTGCCGAACACGCTCACGAAGATCTTGCAGTGCTGCAGATCGCCGGCCACATCCACATGGGTGACGCTCACCATGCCCTGGCTGACCCGTTCGTCTTTGATGCCCGTGATCAGGAGCTCGCTGATTTCGCGGCGGATCAGGGCCGCCACCCGTTCCACCCGTCGGCCCTGTGCCATGGCTATGCCAGAGGTGCTGTGGTCACCATCGCACGCAGCACCAGGCCCAGACTGAGCAGGCCGCTGATCAGGGCCCCCACCAGGGCCACCGCCGTGACCGGATTGCTGCGTCGCCGTGCCAGCGGCTCCACCACCGAATTGATCACCCCGAGGCTGAAGGCGATCAGATAACGCGGGTACCGCGTTACGTTCACGAAAAAGTCCTTCATGGCCGCCGTGCACCGCGCTCGCAGGTGCTCGCTACTCTGCCGCCCGGAGGTTGGCTCTGTCGCATTCCGGCCGCGGATCCCTCCCGCCGCATCCCGCCAGTCCCCCTTGCCCCCGGAGTCACCGCCGATGGAACTGCATCAGTTCAGACATTCGGCCTTCTGCGAGAAGGTGCGCCTGATCCTGGCGGCCAAGGGTCTCGATTACACCGTTGTGGAGGTGACGCCAGGCCTTGGCCAGCTGGAGGTGTTCCGCCTCTCGGGTCAGCGGCAGGTGCCGGTGCTGGTGGATGGCGGTGAGGTGATAGCCGATTCCACTGCCATCGCCCTGCATCTGGAGGATCGCTACCCCACGCCGGCCCTGCAACCCGTCGATCCGGTCGAGCGGGCCCGCCTCTGGCTTCTGGAAGACTGGGCCGATACCGCCCTGTCCGCAGGCTGTCGCCTCGCCCTGGTGCAGGCCGCCGCCGCCGATCCGGTCTTGCGCACGGCCCTGCTGCCGGATCGGTTGCCCGGCCCGCTGCGCAGCCTGGTGGGTGCCCTGCCGTCCGAGGCCCTCTCCTCCCTCACCGGTGCTGTTGGCGAGGCGATCGCCGGTGAGGCGATGCAGCAATTGCGCCGCAACCTCGAGCAGCTCGCCCTGCTGGTGGAGTCCACTCCCTATCTGGTGGGCGATGCTCTGTCCATTGCGGATCTGGCCGTGGCGGCCCAGCTGTCGCTGCTGAAGTTCCCCGCCAGCGCCGGAGCACCCCTGGCGGGCCGTGGCGTCACCGGTATCGCCGACAACCCCCTGCTGGAGCCCCTGTTCAGCTGGCGGGACCGGATTGTGGCAGCAGCGGGACGAGCCTGAGCTCGTACTGGGCGAGGCTCCTGGGGCTGGCCATCAGGCCCTCGGTCGGGGAGGGGTAGGTGGCCAGCCATTGCTCGCCCCTGATGGTTCCATCCGCTTCAAGCTGGTAGTGGCTCAGCACCTCCACCCGGCTGACCCTGGGTGCCGCCTCACCATGCAGCACCTGCAGGCTGAGTTCGTCGGCCAGCAACTGGTCGGGTGGCAAGGTCAGCACCTGCCGACCGATCACGCGGGTTTCCAGCAGGGATCCGTCGCGCAGGCGGGCCAGCTGGCGGTTCGGGTTCGCGGGGTCGTCTTCCACGCTGACCAGACGATGGCCCAGCACTGCCCGGCCGATCGCAGCGGCGTTCGCGGCCCGGGCGCCCACGATGCGGCCCCGGCGATCGGCGATGAAGTCGACGCGGTAGTGCAGCGGTGGCTCCTGGGCTGGCCCCGCAGGCGCTGCGGTGTCGCCCTCAAGGCTGTGGCTGGTCACCTCCCAGGCTCCCGCAAACCAGTGGGGATAGATCAGGTCGCCTCGCCCCGGCCGCGGCAGGGTGACCGGCAGCCGCCACTGCGGCCAGCTGCTCAGGCGCTCCTGCACAACCGTTCCAGGGGCGGCTGCGACCGGCAAAGCCAGCAGGATCGCCAGGATGGTGCCCAGCAGCGTTGCGGCCATGTCTGATCCCCTGATGCGGGAGCTTGATCATTACGTGGTGCTCGAGCCGGGGCGGCCTCAGGAGATCCTTGATGTGGGCGCCGCGTTGGGTTGGTTGGCGGCCCACCTCGAGCGTCTGCCTGCGGTCCCAGAGGATCTGGCCGGCCTCGCCGATGCCCGGGCCCAGGCGGAACGCCTGCTCGACACCGCCTGCGAGTTGGAGCTGGCACCGGGGCTGGCGATCCAGTGGTTCGCGGTGCGTCTGGAGCCCGGCGGCCACCGGTGAGCCGTGGTCGGCTGAGCGGTGGTCAGTTGAGCGAGGAAGTGATAGCTCCGTCGCCGTTGATCAGCGTCAGTGGTTCGCTGGGGCCGGCCTGGCGTTCCTTGAGGATCGAGGGGAGCCCGTCCAGCACCTGGAGCGCCACCTGCTCCGGGGGGCCGCTGCCCTGCACGATGTGCAGATCGGCCTGGGCATAGAGGGGGCGGCGCTGCTCCAGCAACTCCCGCAGCCGTCCGTGCGGGTCGGGGCCGGCCATCAGCGGGCGCGGGGTGGGGTCGGCGCTGAGCCTCTGCAACAGCACCGCATCGGCGGCATCCAGCCACACCACAACCCCCTGGTGCAGGTGGCCCCAGTTCTCCGGCCGTGTCACGGCGCCGCCGCCGGTGGCCACCACCAGGGAGTGCCAGCTGGCGATGCGATCGAGCACTGCGGTTTCCAGGGCACGGAACCCCGCCTCCCCCTCCTGCTCGAAGATCGCCGGAATCGGCTGGCCGGCCACCTGTTCGATCGTGGTGTCGGCATCGAGGAAGCGGTAGCCGAGCGCCGCGGCCAGGGGCCTGCCCACCGCGCTCTTGCCCGCGCCCATCATCCCCACCAGATAGATGTTGATCCCCTCCAGCCGGCGGGCGAGGGAGCGGTGGGTGGTGCGATCGGCAGCTTCCCTGCTGATGTCTGAAGTAGAGCCCCTGAATCCGTCACGGCCATCGGATCCGGAGGAAGCGGCGGGGGGCATGGGCGGCGGGCGTCGAGCGCGGCAGTGCTTGGGATCCGGTTTCTAGGATGCACGCTCTACACAGGCATGGGCGAAAATGGCTACCGGCTTGCGTGCGCCCACCCTGGCCCCACCGGAGTCGGCTGCGCTGCGGCCGGCGTCTGCGGCATCCGTGCCCGCTGGAACGGCCTGCCCCCACGGCCGGGGCCGCCCCTGTGTGATCACACGGCGGGCCACCTTCAGTGCCAGCCACCGCTACTGGTTGCCGGAACTGGATGCGGCCACCAACCAGGAGCGCTTCGGTCCCTGCAGCATCGCCCCCGGCCATGGCCATAACTACGAGCTGGTGGTGGCCATGGGTGGCGATCTCGACGCCGATGGCATGGTGCTCAATCTCTCGGATGTGAAGCACGCCATCCGCCGTGAGGTGACCGGACAGCTCGACTTCCGCTACCTCAACGAGGTCTGGCCGGAGTTCGATCTCTCCACCCCAGCCGGTTGTCTGCCGACCACCGAAGCCCTGGTGCGGGCGATCTGGACCCGCCTGGCCCCCCATCTGCCCCTGATGGGGCTGCGCCTCTACGAAACCGCCAACCTCTGGGCCGACGTGATCGGCGACACCATGGAAGCCTTCCTCTCGATCCGCACCCATTTCGCCGCCGCCCATCGCCTGGCCCGCCCCGAGCTTTCCCAGGCGGAGAACGAGGCGATCTACGGCAAGTGCGCCCGGCCCCATGGCCATGGCCACAACTACCTGCTGGATGTGACCGTGCGCGGCAGCATCGACCCCCGCACCGGCATGGTCTGCGATCTGGCGGAGCTCCAGACCCTGGTCCAGGACCTGGTGGTCGAGCCCTTCGATCACACCTTCCTCAACAAGGACGTGTCCCACTTCGCCGCCTGCGTGCCCACCGCCGAGAACATCGCGCTGCATATCTGCGATCTTCTGGCGTCACCGATCGCCGCCACCGGCGCCTGCCTGCACAAGGTCCGCCTGCAGGAGAGCCCCAACAACGCCGCCGAGGTGTTTGCCGAAACCGCCCAGCTGGGCATGCTGCCCCGTGGGCTTGAGGTGCTGGCGGCGGCCTGAGGCCTGTCGCCGTGGTTGCCCTGTCGCCTGGCCGGAGCCGACCACTGCTGAGGCTGGTGCTGGCCGTGAGCCTGGATGGACGGCTGGCGCCGGCAGCGGGAGGTGCGGCCCAGATCGGCGGCCGCGGCGATCGGCGGGTGCTGGAAGAGTCGCTGGCCTGGGCAGACGGCTGCCTGATCGGCGCCGAGACGTTGCGGCACCACGGCACCACCTGCCTGATCCGCCAGGCCGACCTGCTGGCCCAGCGCGCTGCCGCCGGCCGTGAGCCCCAGCCCCTGGCGGTGGTGGTGAGCCGCAGTGGTGTTGTGGAGGCCGGTCTGCCTTTTTTTGCCCAGCCCCTGCGGCGTTGGCGGCTGGATCCTGGTGGCGATCCGGCCGGCCTGGCGGCTGGTCCTGGTGCCCCCGCCGGGGATCGAGCCTCCGCGCCCGCTGGTTTTGAGCGCCAGCTGTGTTGTGGCGGCTGGCAGGAGGCGTTGGAGCAGCTGGCGTTGGCCGGCCTGGAGCGGCTGGTGGTGCTGGGCGGCGCACGGCTGGTGGCCTCCCTTGTGGCCGAAGGCTGGCTCGATGAACTGCAGCTCACCCTGTGCCCCCAGCTCCTGGGGGGGGCGCACAGCTGGTTGCCGGCGACATCGCCGGTGATGGATGCGCTGCAGCGCGGCTGGAGGCTGCAGGAGCAGCGCCTGCTTGAGGACAGCGAGCTGCTGCTGCGTTATGACCGCCCCGGCCTTGGTGGCGATCGCGCGTAGGGCGTGCCGTTCAGGGCGTACGGCTTCGGTCTTTGCCTGTCCCCGCGCTCTGACCGAAGCGTTTGGCCAGCTCCTCCAGCGGCACCTCCTGCAGGCTTTCGGGTTTCAGTCCCAGCAGACGGGCCAGGCAGCGTTTCACCACCCATTCGCTGTCGTCGCCGAAGCGGCCCTGCACCAGTTCGCTGACCACGCCGAGGCTGCGGCCACTGCGGTCGGTCTCTTCGATCAGGCAGGCACTGGTGGGCCCGGCCAGCTGGCGGCAGGGATCCTTCAGTCTGCGGGCCAGATCGCTCTGCCCTCCAGAGGCGGTCTCCACACAGACCCGGGCGAGCCGCTCCTCCAGCTGCGGTTTCATCATCATCAGCAGCGGCCGGGCCAGGCCAGCCCGGGCCGGTGGCGCTGCGCCCAGCCCGCCCAGGCCACCCAGCAGTGCGGCGGCCAGGGGCAGCAGCAGGGATCGGTGCGATCGTCGCTGGGGCTGGTGCATGACAGACCGCCGTGGCTGGAACAGTCCCGTTAGTTTTGCGCCCGAACACTCGCCACCGCGGCCCGCTCCATGGCTGAGTTGCACGCCCGCTGGCACCAGTCGATGGCGGAGCTGCCTTCCGAACAGTGGCAGGCGCTGGTGGGCCAGCACCTGCCGTTCTATGGCTGGGACTGGCTGCATCAGCTCGAGGCCAGCGGCAGCATCGTGCCGCGCCAGGGCTGGCAGCCCTGTCACCTGTGTCTGTGGCGCGGCGACCTGCTGGTGGCGGTGGCACCGCTCTATCTCAAGGGGCACAGCTATGGCGAATTCGTCTTCGACCAGGCCTTCGCACGCCTCGCCGACGACCTGGGGCTGCGCTACTACCCCAAGCTCGTGGGCATGAGTCCGGTGAGCCCGGTGCAGGGCTATCGCTTCTGGTTCGCCCCCGACGAGGACGCCGCGGCACTGACCGGGTTGATGCTGGAGCTGATCGACGCGTTCTGCCGCCGCAATCATCTGCTCAGCTGCAACTTTCTCTATGTCGATCCCGCCTGGCAGCCCCTGGCCGAGGCGGCCGGCTGCGCCACCTGGATCAATCAGCAGAGCCTCTGGCACAACCCCGGCTATCGCAGCTTTGCTGATTACCTGGCCAGCTTCAACGCCAACCAGCGCCGCAACATCAAGCGGGAACGCAAGGCTGTCGCCAGTGCGGGGCTTCAGGTCACGCCTCTGGTGGGGGCGGAGATTCCCCCCCGGATGGTGGGGCGGATGCACGACTTCTATGCCCAGCACTGCAGTCGCTGGGGGCCATGGGGCAGCAAGTACCTCACCGAGGCGTTCTTCACGGCGGCGGCTGAGCAGTTGCGGCAGCATCTGGTGCTGTTCAGTGCACACCGCGGTGATCCCTCGGAGCCGGTGGCGATGTCGCTGTGCGTGCGCTCCGAGCAGGAGCTCTGGGGTCGCTACTGGGGCAGTGATGTGGACCTCGACAATCTTCACTTTGAGGTCTGTTACTACGCGCCGATTGAATGGGCGATCGCCCAGGGCATCCGCAGCTTCGATCCCGGTGCGGGGGGCAGCCACAAGCGTCGTCGCGGTTTCCTGGCCGAGCCGCGGGCCAGCCTGCACCGCTGGAGTGATCCCCGCTTCGACACGATGCTGCGCCAGTGGCTGCCCCGGGCCAATGCGTTGATGCGCGAGGAGATCGAAGCGATCAATGCGGAGTTGCCCTTCAGTGCGACTCCGCTGCCTCTCGACCAGCGGGCGGCTTAACTTGGAGCCATGGTTCTGTTTTCCCCCGCCAGCGCCGCCGATCAGCGCCGCAGCCTGGATGAGCAGCTCTCGCAGCGCCAGATCGCACTGGATCCGGCCGGTTATTTCCTGATCAAGCTGGATGCCGAGGCCGGTGAATTGGTTGCCGAGCACTACGGCAACGGCATCAATGACCAGGGGCTGGCCACCGATCCGGAAAGCGGGGAGGTGTTGAGTTGCCGAGGCGCCGGTCCCCATGCCCCCCTGGCGGTGTTCCGGGGCCGCACGGCCAAGGAGCTGGGTGTGGCTCTCACCGAGGGGCCTGGGCCCCATCCGCTCAGCCGTCTGGATCATGCCCTGTATCTCGGGCGTGAACTGCAGAAAGCGGAAGCCTGCCTGCTACAGGGAATCCCCTACATCCAGGACTGAGCGTCAGCCAGGCCGTGCGTCAGTCAGGCAGTGAATGAGCCAGACACTGCTGTCTTCAAGCAGGCTGCAGCTGACGATCGGCCACCTGGCTGCGCGGCGGTTCGGGGGGAAGGGCCGAGAGCTGGTCCTGAATTTCCCGGGTCACCACCTCGCGATATTCCTGGAAGTGCTCGTTGTGGGCCAGGGTGACGAGGAACTGTTCGAGGTTGTCCGGGTTGCAGCGGGCGATCTTGACAATGGAGCGCCAGAAACGGAAGCGGGTGTCCCGCTGAAAGCCCTGACGCCAGATCACGATCAGCAGGGCACGCACATCGGTCCAGGTGGGGAGGGAGGCCTTGCCGAAGGCTGCGGCCTTCACATATTGCTGCCAGCGTGGTTTGCCCACCTTGGTGTAGTAATGCGTCACCCGATCGATGTAGGCGTTCGGCTCGTAGAGACGGCAGAACGCATCCACATATTCGTTGGCGATGTCGCGGATCGGCCGGGTGGGCACGAAGTTGAGCAGGTTGGTCTGGTTCACACCCTTGGCGTCGGCCTTTTCCTGGATCAGCCGATTTTCCTTCTCAAGGCGATGCCAGAGCCCGGTATTGGGCAGGGCCTGCAACATGCCCATCATCGCGGCGGGGATGCCGGTGCGGCTCACGAACGTCACGATCCGATCGCCTGCGCCCTTCTTCTCACCGTCGAAGCCGATGATGAACCCTGCCATCACCCGGATGCCATAGGACGTGATCCGGTCGACGGATTCCTCCAGGGAACTGCGGGTGTTCTGGTGCTTGCCGGCGATCGAGAGGCTGGCCTCATCGGGGGTTTCGATGCCGAGGAAGACCGAATCAAAGCGGGATTCGGCCATCATCAGCATCATTTCGTCGTCCGAGGCCAGGTCGACCGACGCTTCAGTGGCAAAGCTGAAGGGATAGCCATGCTCGATCTGCCACTGCTTCAGAGCAGGCAAGAGCAGCTTGGCGTTGCGCTTGTTGCCGATGAAGTTGTCGTCCACCAGGAAGATGGAGCGGCGCCAACCCAGGTCGTAGAGATATTGGAGCTCGGCGATCAGCTGCTGCGGTGTTTTGGTGCGCGGCTTGCGGCCGTAAAGCACGATGATGTCGCAGAACTCGCACTGGAACGGACAGCCCCGCGAGAACTGAACGCTCATCGAGTCGTAGGCATCGAGCTCGAGCAGGTCGAAGCGGGGAATCGGCGTGCCCGTCACATCCGGCTTTTCCCCCTCGGAGCTGAAGCGACCTCTGGATTCACCCCGCTCGATCGCTTCGATGAACAGAGGCAGGGTGATCTCACCTTCATCCAGCACCTTGTAGTCGGCCAGCTGCAGCTCGGGTGCATCCGGAGTGGAGCTCGCAAAGGGCCCGCCAACCGCCACGGGCAGTCCCCGGGCCTTGGCCTTGGCGATCTGGGCGGCCATGTCTGCCTTCTGGACGATCATCCCGGAGATGATCACCAGTTCAGCCCAGGCCCATTCGGCCTCGCTCACCTCGCGCACATTGCGGTCGACCAGCTTCATCTCCCACGTCTGGGGGAGCAGGGCTGCCACGGTGACCATGCCCAGGGGGGGCAGCAGCACCTTGCGATTCACCAGCTCGAGAATCTTCTCGTAGCTCCAGAAGGTTTTGGGAAATTCCGGGTAGATGAACAGGGTGCGCATGCTCGGCGGGGGAAGGAGGTGTGGATAAGGTGCTTGCGCAGTCGGCGTCCGGGTCGCCTGGTCAATGGTGCTGGCCACCCTAGGTGCATCCAGCTGGGAGCGCCGATCTCGGGCCTTCTGCTGTAATGGCACCCAAACGCTTCAATCACGGCCATGGGTGCGGCAATCTATCTGGGTCTGGTCGGTGGTGGCCTTGCTGCCGCGTTCATCGCCGCCGTGGTGCTGCGCGGCATCCGGCTGATCTGATCCGCCTGAGCTGAACCCTGCGCGTCAATCGACGGGTGGTGGAATGCGCAGGCCGGCGCGCTGGGTCAGTTCCCAGAGCCCCAGCAGCACGCCGATGCCACCCAGCCAGGCAAAGGTGGCGGCCAGCCCGATGGTCATCGACAATCCGGCGGCGATCAGCCCGCTGAGGCCGCCGCCACCGAGGAAGGCGATCTGACCCAGGCCGGCCATCCGGCCGCGCAGCACCATCGGGCTGCCCACCTGGCTGATCAGATTCACCCCGGCCAGCAGCGATGCGGTCCCGGCGCCGATCACCCACGCCATGGCCAGTGCAAAGCCGGTGGATGTGCTGACGCCCATGCCCACCTGGGCCGCTCCGGTGGCCAGCACACACGCCCCCATCAGCAGGGCGGGGCGTTGGCTGAGCCAGCTGCTGTTCCGCTGCAGCACCACCCCTCCGCAGATGCTGCCGGCCGCCAGAACGCTGGTGAACAGGCCCAGGGCCTGGGGTGATGGGCCGAGGATCTCCGCTGCCATCAAGGGGGCCAGGCCAGGGTGGAAGAAGCCCGCCAGGCAGGCCAGGGCGGTGAAGCCGAGCACGTGCCGCAGGGGACGGCCGCAGTCCTTCCACGCGCTGATCAGGCTGGCTTTCTGACCCGGTCGGCTGCGCTGTTCCATCGCCCGGTTGGGCCGCAGCAGCCAGACCACGGTCGCAATCGGCAGCAGGTAGGTGGCGGCATCGATGGTCAGGGCCGCCAGGGGGCCGGTGGCCGCCACCAGCCAGCCCCCCACGGGCGGGCCCACCAGCTTGCCCACGTTGAACACCACCGAGAAACTGGTGATGTAGCGGGCCAGCTGGCCGGGATGGTCGACCACGAGGGCGCAGTACTTGTTGCGGGCCGTGAGTTCGAAGGAACTGGCGATTCCGGCCAGCATGGTGCTGAGCATCAGCAGCACCACCTGCATCGTGCCGGTCTGCAGCGGAATCGCCAGGGCGCCGAGGGTGCCGGCCAGAAACAGTCCCCACTGGGCGCGGATCAGCACCGTTTCGCAGCCGAGCCGATCGGTGAGCACCCCGGCCGGCCCGCTCACCAGCAGGCTGGGCAGGGCCAGCACGGCGAAGTGTAGGGCCAGCACCATGGGGTTGCCGGTGCCCTGCATCAGGATCCAGCCCTTGGCGGTGAGTCCGGCAAAGGATCCGGCGGTGCTCACGCCCGAGGCGATCAGGAAGGTGGTGCGCTGATGGCGGTGCAGCGTCTCCAGCAGGCCAGCTGGATCGTGTCCCGGGGGCTCAGGGGGCCGCCCGGACGCCCGGCTCGCCGCCGGAAGAACGGCCCGGGGTGCCTGGCTGGAGCTCTCCCTAAGGCTCAAGCGCCGCTCCGGTGGGCGGCGAGGGCGTCGCCCACCATGGCCCTGGCTCCTACAACTTCGCCCTCCAGGTCGTAGATGTCTGCCGCGGTGATCCGGACCGGCACCATGGTTCCCGGAGCGGCGCACAGACCCCCCACGCCTGGCCTCACCCGCACCTCGCCGTCCACCTCGGGGGCGTAGCGGGCGCAGCGGCCGAGCATCTCACCGGTGGATGGATTCTCCTGCTCGATCAGCACGTCCACGATCCGGCCCACCCAGGCGGCATTGCGCTCGGCAGAGATCGGTTGCTGCAGGGCCATCAGCCGGTCCTTGCGCTCCTGGGCAAGCTCGGGAGGCACCGGGTTGGGCAGGGACGCGGCGGCGGTGCCCTCCTCCGGGGAGAAGGTGAACACGCCCACGTGGTCAAAGCGTTGCGCGGCCACGAAGTCGAGCAGGTGCTGGAACTGTTCCTCGGTTTCACCGGGGAAGCCCACGATGAAGGTGGTGCGCAGCACGGCTTCGGGCAGCTGCTCGCGGATCCGTTGCAGCAGGCCCGCGGTCACATCGGCCTGCCAGGGGCGATTCATCGCCCGCAGCACCTCCGGGTGGCTGTGCTGCAGCGGCAGATCCAGGTAGGGCAGCACGTTGGGAACCTCCCGGTAGGCCGCCAGCACCTCGGGGGTGAGGCCGGTGGGATAGGCGTAATGCACCCGGATCCAGGGGATCTCCACCTCGCCCAGGGCCCGCAGCAGCTCGGCCAGCTGGGGTTTGCCGTAGAGATCCAGGCCGTAATTGGTGGTGATCTGGCTGATCAGCACCAGCTCCTGCACCCCCTGAGCGGCCAGCTGCCGGGCCTCGGCCACGATCGATTCGATCGGCCGCGACCGCTGGTCGCCGCGCAGCTTCGGGATGATGCAGAAGGCGCAGCGGTAGTCGCAGCCCTCCGCCACCTTGAGGTAGGCCACCGCCTCGGAGGTGGTGCGGTAGCGGGGCAGATGTTCATCACCCACGAAGGTGGGGACGGCGCTCACCTGGTTCACCCGCTCGCCGGCTTCCACCCGCTCCAGCACGCTGACGATGTGCTGATAGTCGCCGGTGCCCACAATCGCTTTGGCCTCCGGCAGGCTCTCGAGCAGTTCCTCCTGGAAGTGCTGGGCCAGGCAGCCGGCGATGATCAGTTCCTTGCCCTGTTCCGCCAGTTCCACCAGGGTGCGCACCGATTCCTCGCGGGCGTCCTGGATGAAACTGCAGGTGTTGACCACCACCACGCTGGCCTCGCTTTCATCGGCACTCACGCCGTAGCCGGCCTGGGCCAGCAGGCCGAGCATGTGCTCGGTATCCACCCGGTTCTTCTCGCAGCCCAGGTGGGCGAAGGCCACGGTCTTCCGGCTGGACTGGCTTGGCGGGGACATGGAGGTCGCTGGGTTCAGGGTGGGCCGGATGGTTGAGAGATGGGCCAATCCACCACCCTATGCAATGGGAGAGGGTGTCAGGGGCCTTCGGCGCGCCGCCGCAGGACTGCCACAATTCCGTCAGCGCTTTCTGCCCCCGTGACGTCGAGTCTTCTCAGCAGTCGCCTCAGCAGCCGGCGGCCCAGCGAGCCCAGCCGGCGCTGGGTGTGGGTGGTGATGGCCGTGCTGGCCACCGTTGGCGTGATCGATACCGGCTCCATCACCCTGAAGCGGTGGGGGCTGCTCGGACCTTTGGTTTGCCCGGGGGGCGCCGAGGGTTGCGACAAGGTGCTCAACAGCGCCTGGGGCACCGTGCTGGGTCAGCCCCTGTCATTGCTGGGCTTCTTCGCCTATTCCAGCGTGCTGGTGCTGGCGGTGCTGGCGTTGGTGCTGCGCGGCGATCTGCGGAGCCGGTTATTGCCGGTCGGTCGCTGGGGACTGTTCCTGATCGCCACGGGCATGGCGGTGTTCAGCCTGCTGCTGCTGGGGCTGATGGTGTTCAAGATCCAGGCTTTCTGCTTTTTCTGTCTGCTGTCGGCCAGCCTCAGCCTGGCTCTGTGCGTCTTCAGCCTGCTGCAGGGGGGCTGGGAAGACCGGGGCCAGCTGCTCTTCCGTGGGGTGCTGGTGGCCTTGGTCGTGGCCCTTGTAGGCCTGGGCTGGGCGGCGTCTGTGGATCGGCCCGCCGCCGTCGACACCCGTGGCACTCCGCCAGCCGTCATCGCCGCCAGCACGCCGGAGTCCATTGCCCTGGCTGAACATCTCACCGCCACGGGCGCCGTGATGTACTCCGCCTACTGGTGCCCCCATTGCCATGAGCAGAAGGAGCTGTTCGGCAAGGAGGCCACCACCAAGCTGAAGGTGATCGAATGCGCCGCCGATGGCAAGAACAGTCAGAAGGAGCTGTGCGACAGCAAGAATCTGGAAGGTTTCCCCAGCTGGGAGATCAAGGGCAAGCTCGATTCCGGTGTCAAGTCGCTGGAGCAGCTCAAACTGATCAGCGGTTTCTCGAACTGATCAGGGGCTGAATCCGTCTGGATGAACAGCGCCTGCAGTCGTCTGAGGTTCAGGGCTGCGTTTCAAGGCTTCAGCTCAGTGCGATGGCCTGCCTGCTGGGGCATCCACGTGCTCACCGGTGCTGTGCAGCTCCGCTGTCCACGTTGACGGGATTCACCAGCTGCCCCACCGGAGCTGTCTGCACCGGATGCCCCAACCTCTGGACGCTGTGGCGTTGCCAGAAGGGCTGGGGCGCAGGAACATCGGTGCGGAAGTGGCCGCCACGGCTTTCCTGGCGAAACAGGGCCGCCTCGATCAGCCGTTCGGCCAGCACCAGCCGCTGCTGCAGGTTCTGGCCACGCTGCAGGGCGGCAGCGGCACTCGGTTCGAGGCCGAGCCGATCGCCTGGCTCCAGATGGGCCAAGCGCGCATCCAGGGAGCCGGAGGGCCAGAGCCCGGCCCGTTCCTGCACCCAGGCCAGGGCGCGTCGGAGACCGCTGCCGCTGCGCTCAACCCCGGCCTCCTGCCAGCAGAGCCGCCGCAGTGCCTGGATGCGCGCTCGCAACACATCCGGATCGGGCAGCGTCAACCCTGGTGCCAAGGCTTCCAGGCTGAACCGGCGCCCATGGGCGGTGATCGGGGCCGTGGCCCCGTCTGAATCCGCGGGCTGGAGTTGCCTCAGCTGCCGGGCAAACACCAGGCATTCCATCAGGGAATTGCTGGCCAGGCGGTTGGCGCCGTGGACGCCGGTGCAGGCCACCTCTCCCACCGCATAGAGCCCGGGCAGGCTGGTGGCGGCCTCCAGGTCGGTGGCCACGCCTCCCATCCAGTAGTGGGCGGCCGGCGCCACGGGGATCGGGTTCCGGGTCGGCTCCAGGCCCAGTTCGCGGCAGCGCCGCAGAATCGTGGGGAACTGTCGTTCCAACCGTTCGCCGCCCACTGGGCGTAGATCCAGCCAGAGATGGTCGGTGCGCAGCTCCCGCATCCGCCTGGCAAGGGCACGGCTCACCTGGTCGCGCGGGGCCAGATCGCCGCCACTGAGCCCGGCCACCGGACTGGCCCCAGCGCCATCAAGCAGCCGGCCCCCTTCGCCACGGACGGCCTCCGAGATCAGGAAGTGGGGAGCATCCGGCAGCATCAGGGCGGTGGGGTGGAACTGCACGAACTCCAGGTCCCGCAGTTCCGCCCCGGCCCGCCAGGCCATGGCGACGCCATCGCCACTCGACTGCGACGGGTTGGTGGTGTGGGCAAACAGGTGGCCACCGCCGCCACAGGCCAGCACCACAGCCCCGCTGCGGATCCAGCCCAGCTCCTGCTGGTGCAGGACCTGCAGCCCCCGGCATCGGCCGGCGGAAACCCATAGCTGCAGCGCCACGGCTCCTTTGAGGCAGCAGAGCCCCGGTCGCTGCAGGGCCCTCCGCTCCAGGGCTTCCACCAGGGCGCCACCGGTGCGGTCCTGGGCATGCAGCACGCGCCGATGGCTGTGGGCGGCCTCCAGGGTGGTGCTGAGCTCGGCGCCATGGCGGTCGAAGGCCATGTCCAGGCTGAGCAGGCGTTCGACGCAGGCTGGGGCCTGGCGCACCAGCAGCTCCACCGCCGCGGGATCACAGAGGCCGGCACCGGCCTTCAGGGTGTCGGCGATGTGACTGGCGAAGCTGTCATCCGGCCGGGTCACGGCGGCGATTCCACCCTGGGCCCAGCGGCTGGCAGAGCGGGGCTCGCTGTCTTTACTGAGCAGCAGCACCCTCAGCTCAGGCGGCAATTCCAGGCAGGCCATCAGGCCGGCGGCGCCGCTGCCGACCACGACCACGTCCCAGGAGCGTTGGAAGGGCGACCGCTCGCTCGAATCGTCTGCTTGCGTCACGGCATCGCCCATGAAAAAAGCCGCCGGGAGGGCCCGACGGCTTTCACCTGAGGCTGATGGTAAGGCTCAGCGGTAGACGCCGTCATTGATGCGATCGAAGCCTTCATTCAAGGCGATCGAGGGCGGGGTCACGGTGAAGTTGTCCTTGTACTTGTCGAACAGTTCCTTCTGGCGTTCGGTCAGATCCAGCTGAAGAACGTCGTCGACGCTCTCGTAGGGACCTCCCAACACGATTTTGCCAGCCAGGGTCGGATACATGCCGGGATACTGCTGGAAGCGGCGCACTGAAGCATTGTTGAGATCAACTTTGCCCGCAGACTCGGCGATCTTGTCGTCGGCCACATTGCGCAGCTCATCGGCCCAGGCTGCGGGGGGCAGCACCAGCGAAGCCATCAGCCCGATCATGGCAACCCCGCCCATCAGCCAGGCAACCAGCCGTTTCATCTCCACTCTCCGTTGAATACGGGACATTGAATCTGGGACCTGAGGCGACAGAAAGCCGCCAGGCCAACAACGTTACAGATCTCTCCTTCCGCCAACCCCGATGGGGCCGGTGGCTTTTGCAGAACTTCAGCTTTGCCTGGCGCCGGAGGCCTGGGGCCAGCCGGCTCAGACCAGACCCGAGACATGGGGGGCGAGCAGCGCCGCCAACAGAAACAGCCCATCAACCACCAGCGTGGTGAGCAGGCTTGAGGCGGCCACTCGCCAGGCCGTGCCCCGCTGCCAGATCTGACGGCAAAGCAACCCGATCGCAACGGCCGCCAGCAGCACAGTGCAGAGGGGCAGTGGCTGAAGCACCTGGCGGGCTGCGTCCTGCAGCAGCAGCGGGGCCTGCTCCGGACTGGCCTGCAGCACGATCGTCCAATGGGCCATGACTCCCGTCAGGGCCATCACGGCATCGGTGGCGGCGGTGCCGAGCAGGGATCCGAGATAGAAGGCACAGGCCAGCCGCCAGCGACCGGCCAGGCCGGTCAGGGCCAGCGGCAGGGCGAAGGCCTCAATCGGCAGATGCCAGAGCGGGTGGAGGCGGCACCAGCCCCAGAACAGGGAGCCGGCCAGCCAGCTGCCGCTGAACCCCACCAGCAGGGCGCCGGCCTGGCTCGATCGTTCCTGCGCCTGACGTTCCAGCACCAGGCCCACAAGGAGCAGGACGCCGGTGAACAGGGCCGAGCTGGCCGGGGCGACACGCACCCAGGGAGCCTGCAGAAACACCGGCAAACTCACCAGCAGGGCCGCCAGCCAGGGCGCAGACATGGCCTGGATGGAAGCCAGACCAGGCCTCCGTGGCTCGGGGCGCTCCAGACTCCGCAGCAACGGGATCAGGCTGAGGGGACCCACGCCGGAGGGGGATTGCAGGCTGGAGGGAACCCCGATCACCAAGGATGTGAAGAAAGTTGGCCAACCTTAAAGGTGAAGCCGCCCCCGGTGAGGGGCTGCTGGCCGCCATAGGGTCGGCATTGGTGCTCGTCTTCCTGCATGGCCTTCTCCGGCATGGCTTTCGGCGGCATGCCCTTCGGCGTCGCTGTCGACCCCGCCGGGGCCGGCGCCCTCGACCTCTGGACCGCCTGCTGGCATGCGCTGGTGCTCGGGGTGGTGCAGGGACTCACGGAATTTCTGCCGATCAGCAGCACCGCCCATCTCAAGGTGGTTCCTGTCCTGCTGGGCTGGGGAGATCCCGGTGTCGCCGTGACGGCGGTGATTCAGCTCGGCAGCATCGCGGCGGTGCTCGCCTACTTCCGCGATGACCTCCGGACCGTGGTCCTTGGAATGGTCGAGGCCAGCCGCCGCCGCGATTGGAGCGATCCTTCCGCCCGACTGGGGGTGGCGATTCTGGTCGGCACCGTGCCGATCGTTGTGGCGGGTCTCTCGATCAAGCGCTTCTGGCCGGGCTACGAGACATCCGTGCTGCGCAGCCTTCCCTCGATCGCCATCGTTTCGATCGTGATGGCCCTGCTGCTCGCCCTGGCCGAGCTGCTCGGCCGCCGCCGCCGCACCATCGACGACACCTTCCCCCGCGATGGTCTCGTGGTGGGACTTGCCCAGGCCCTGGCGTTGATTCCCGGTGTCTCCCGCTCCGGCAGCACCCTCACTGCCGCCCTGTTCGATGGCTGGCAGAGGCCTGCCGCCGCGCGCTTTTCCTTCCTGCTCGGCATCCCGGCCATCACCCTGGCGGGCCTGGCCGAGATCAAGGGCGCCCTGTCGGCGCCGGCCGGTGGCGGTCTGGTGCCGATGCTGCTGGGCATTCTCTCGGCGGCCCTGGTCTCCTGGTTGGCGATCGCCTGGTTGCTGCGTTTCCTGCAGCGCCACAGCACCTGGATTTTCGTGGGGTATCGGCTGCTGTTCGGTCTGTTTCTGCTGCAGTGGGTGTCTCGCTCCGGTTTCTGAACACTGCTCTCTGGGGCAGGTTTGCTCCGCTGCCCCAACCTTCTGACCCCTACCCCCTGGATTGAGTCGTGTGGACTGAACTGAGTGCCGAGGCCACTGCGGCGGCCAGGGAGCGAGAGCCTGCAGCTGTCGCCGGTGAGATCGGCGGGATTCCGGGCCGCCAGCCGATGCCTGCGGAGGTGGCCAGCGTCGAGCCCGGCTCGATTGCCGAGGAGCTTGGCTTCCAGCCGGGGGATCGCCTGGTCAGCATCAACGGGGTTCGGCCGCGGGATCTGATCGATGTGCAGTTTCTCTGCGGTGACGAGGACCTGGCCCTTGAGGTGCTCGATCCCGATGGAACCAGACATCTCGTGGAGTTGGAGAAGGACGCCGACGAGGGGCTGGGCCTGGGCTTCACCGAAGCGCTGTTCGATGGCCTGCGCCAGTGCAATAACCACTGCCCCTTCTGCTTCATCGATCAGCAGCCGCCAGGCCGGCGCGACAGCCTCTATCTCAAGGACGACGACTACCGGCTCAGCTTTCTTTACGGCTCCTATCTGACGCTCACCAACCTCACGGCCGCTGATTGGCAGCGGATCGAGCAGCAGCGCCTCTCGCCTCTCTACGTCTCGGTGCATGCCACCGATCCGGAGCTGCGCAGTCGCCTGCTGATCAATCCTCGCGCCGCTCTGCTGCCGCAGCAGCTGAGCTGGTTTGCCGAGCGGCAGTTGCAGATCCACGCCCAGGTGGTGGTCTGCCCTGGTCTCAACGATGGCGATGCCCTGGAGCGCACCCTGCGGGATCTGGCTGGTTTCGCCGCCGGCGACTGGCCTGCCGTGCTCTCCGCCGCTGTTGTGCCGGTGGGGTTGACCCGCTTTCGGCCGGCTGGGGATTCGCTCGTGCCGGTGGATCGGGCCTGTGCCCGGGCTGTGATCGAGCGGCTGGAGCCCCTGCAGCGCGAGTTCGCTGGCCGGCTGGGCAGCCGCTTTGCCTGGCTCTCGGATGAGTGGTATCTGATCGCCGGCTTGCCCCTGCCGCCAAGGGCCACCTACGAAGATCTGCCCCAACAGGAAAACGGCGTCGGCAGTATCCGCGCTTTTCTTGAGCAGCTCGATGCCGCCACCACGGCCCTGCCGGCGGCGGTGACCCCCGCCCGTCACTACAGCTGGGTGGTGGGCAAGCTCGTGGCCGAGGCCCTGCAGCCGGTGGTGAAGCGGCTCAATGCCGTCGCGGGGCTCACTCTGACCTTGCACGGCCTCCCCAGCCCCTACTGGGGCCAGGATCAGGTGGTCACCGGGCTGCTCACCGGCTCGGATCTGCTCGACGGCGTGGCGGATCGACCCCTCGGCCAGGCGCTGCTGCTGCCGAGGGTGATGCTGCGCCAGGGCGAGCCGGTCTTCCTCGATGACATGACCCTTGATGAGCTGTCGGCCCGGCTGCCGGTGCCGGTCCATCTGCTGGAAGGGGCGGACGATCTGGTGTCCGTCTGCCTCGGCAATCCGGTGGGAGCTGCTTAAGCTGCGGCCGACGGATTGGATTGGACAGACGGCGTGACGCGCTCCTTGCTCCTGCGTGCAGTTCTCATCGCCACTGTAGGCCTCCCTGCAGGGGCTTCGGTGGCGCATGCGGAGTCACAGTCTGCGGCGGCTGCACCGCCCTCGACCTCGATCGCTGCTGGTGGGAGTCCCCCGGGGTCTGCGACGGATGCTGCGCTGGCTGGGGAGCCTGTTTCGGCCGTTGACACCGTTCCGTCCGAACAGACAGGCGATCCGGTGGTTCAAGCCCAGCCCGAGCCCCTGCCGCTGGCACCGGATGTCAAGGGTCCGCGGCCCAAGTCCGATCCCTCTGTCTTGCCTCCGGCCGCGACCACCCTTGATCCGGCCCTTCAGCCCCTGGCGGCCCCTGAATCCCTCGGCCTGCCGATCAAGACCGATCAGGTCCGCATCAACGAGCTCCGGCCCCTCGGACTCGGCGACGTGGAGCAGCTGGCGGAGGTCAACAATCCCAACCTCAAGGCCCTGGCCAGCCAGGTGGAGCAGGCCCAGTCGAATCTGCGCGCCCAGATCGCTCTGTGGTACCCGAATCTCAACCTCAACGCCGGCGCCCTGCCCACCTACACCGGCGGCCAGCAGTACAGCTCCGGCATCACCGGCACGGGCGAGGAGAGGGGCAACACAATTACCAGCATCTGGAACATGGAGGCCAGCCTCCAGGCCACCTGGTCCCTGATCAACCCCACCAGGGTGCCCCAGATCGCCGCAGCCCGCGACCAGTTTGAGCAGGCCAAGAACCAGTACCTGATCGGCCTGCGAGACCTCAGATTGCAGGCGGCACAGGCCTATTTCGATCTGCAGGAATCCGATGAACAGGTGCGCATCGGCCAGGAGTCGGTGCGGGCCTCTGTGGTGAGCCTGAGAGACGCCCGGGCCCGGTTCCAGGCTGGTGTGGCCACCAAGCTGGAGGTGCTGGAGGCCGAGACCCAGCTGGCCCGCGACCAGCAGCTGCTCACCGCTTCCCTGTCTGCCCAGTCGATCGCTCGCCGCACCCTGGCCTCCCTGCTGGATCTTCCCCAGACCGTGACCCCTACGGCGAAGGATCCGGCTCGGGTGCTCGGCACCTGGCTACCGTCCCTTCAGGAGAGCATCATTGCGGCTTATGCCTTCCGCGAGGAACTCGATCAGGCTCTGCTGGACATCTCGATCGCCAACAGCCGTGCCAACGCCCAGCTTGGCGAAGTCCAGCCCTTCCTCAACATTGTCAATACGTTGCGGGCTGGTCGCTCCAGCGGCTACCAGTTTGTGACACAGCCGATCCCGAACGAGATCGGTTGGAACGTGGATAACAGCATTGGCCTCAACCTCAGCTGGAATCTCTTCGATGGGGGCCGCGCTCGTGCTCTTTACCGGCAACAGAAGCAGGTAGCGGAGGAGAGCCGCTTCCGGTTCGCTCAGCAGCGTGATTCGATTCGTCAGGAAGTGGAAGTCAGCTTTTACGAGCTGCAGAAGAATAACCGCAATATCCTCACCACAACCCGCGAGGTTGTCTCCGCTCGGGAGGCACTTCGCCTGGCCCGTCTCCGCTTCCAGGCCGGTGTGACGACCCAGCGGGAAGTTGTTGATAACCAGCGCGACCTCACCAACGCCGAAGTTCGCTACGCCAGTGCCATCAGCGATTACAACCGCAGACTGGCCGAGATGAGGCGCCGCACCGGCCTCGATCAGATTGCACTCTGCAAGCCCCAGGCTCTGCCCGCTGAGAAGCCAAGCAACACCGGCGAGATTGTCGTTCCTGTGGAACCACAGCCGCTAGAGCCGGCCTGTGCCTTCAACGCCAATCCGGTCAATTGAGTCGTTTCCCCTGAGTCATGGCCTCGGCCGCTCCGCCCCTTTCGCCGCTCCGTTGGATCGATGTGCTCCGGCTGAGCCTCTTCCAGGGCTGCGTTGGGGCCATGGCGGCGGTGTTTGTGGGGATGCTGAATCGGGTGATGATCACCGAGCTGGCCTTGCCGGCCCTGCTGGTGGGAGGCGCCCTGGCGTGTGAGCAGTTTGTGGCGCCCAGTCGTGTGCTGTTCGGCCACCTCTCCGACAACCACCCGATCGCCGGTCGCCACCGACTGCCCTACATCCTTCTGGGGGCGGTTCTGTTCAGCCTTCTCGCCCTGCTCTCAGTACCGCTGGTCTTCCATACCGCCCGCCTGCTCGACGGTGGCATCGGACTGACGGCAGGGTTTTCGATCGCCGCCATCGCCGGTCTGTTCGCCCTGTACGGGCTGGCTGTCTCCATGGCCACCACCCCCTATCTCGCCCTGGTGATCGATCGCACCACCGAAAGCCAGCGGCCCCGTGCGGTGAGCCTGCTGTGGTGCATGCTCACGGTGGGGATCATCGTGGCCTCGATCGCGATCCGCCTCTCCCTGCGCTCCCTTGATGGGGTCACCGATCCTTCGGTGCTCGAGCCGGTCCTGGCCGGATTCATGCAGCGTCTGGTGCTGGTGGTGCTGGCCCTCACCCTGCTGGCCATCGCCGGCATGGAGCCTGCTCGGCTTCCCCAGAGCGTGGCGTCATCGCGCGACGGTGCCATCACCCTGGCTCAGTCCTGGGCCCTGATCACCTCCAGCCGTCAGGTGGCCGTGTTCTTTGGCTTCCTCGTGCTGTTCACCCTGGCTCTGTTCATCCAGGACCCCATCCTCGAGAGCTTCGGGGGTGAGGTGTTCTCCATGCCGATCTCCGCCACGGCCCTGCTCACCACCTTCTGGGGGGTCGGTACCCTGCTGGGGCTTGTGATGGCGGGACTCTGGGTGGTGCCGAGATTGGGCAAGCTGCCTACGGCCCGGCTTGGCTGTCAGCTGATCCTGCTCAGCCTTCTTCTCCTGATGGTCAGTGGCGTGCTGGGCCAGGTGGCCTTTCTGAAGGTTGTGATGCTGATCTTCGGCCTGGCATCCGGCATCGCCACCAACAGCGCCCTCTGTCTGATGCTCGATCTCACCCTTCCCCAGGCCGCCGGCACATTTGTGGGGGTCTGGGGTCTGGCCCAGGCTCTCTCCCGTGCCCTGGGCAAGTTGGTGGGTGGTGGTCTGCTCGATCTGGGTCGGTTGCTGTTTCCTGGCGCTCCTGCCCTGGCGCCGTACCTGCTGGTCTTCGGGATCGAAGCGCTGGTGGCCTTTGCCGCCATCCTGTTGCTGAGTCGCGTCAATCTGCGCCAGTTCAGGGAAGATACGGGACGAAGCCTGAGCAGGGTGCTCGCTCTGGAGCTCGGATGACCGCATCCCCCGTCCTCTCCTCTCACCTTGATCCGGCCCTTGATGCCTTGGTCGATCGGGTGGCAGACCGGCAGCGGCGGGATTTCGGGCACATGGCGTCTGATCTGAAGGCCGACGGCACCCTGATCACGGCGTGTGATCGCTGGAGCGATGCCACCTTGGTGGAAGGCCTGCAGCGGATCTATCCCGAGGATGGAGTCCTCAGTGAGGAGGGCCGTCAGATCGTTCCTGACACCCCGAGTTTCTGGGTTGTGGATCCGCTGGATGGCACCACAAACTTTGCCGCCGGCATCCCGTACTGGGCGATTTCGCTGGCCCGATTCGAGCGGGGCCGCCCCGTGCTGGCGGTGCTGGATGTCCCCCCGTTGCGTCAGCGCATCGTGGCGATCCGGGGCGAGGGAGCCTGGCGCAATGGCAAGCGGCTGGAGCCGCCTTCCTTGCAGGCCCGCACGGCGGGCTGTGCGTCTCTGTGCAGTCGATCGATCGGGGTGCTGCAGAAGCTGCCGAATCTCCGCTTCCCCGGCAAGATCCGCCTGCTGGGGGTCGCGAGCCTCAACCTGGTGAGTGTGGCCATGGGGCAGACCGTGGCGGCGCTGGAAGCCACCCCGAAGCTCTGGGACCTTGCCGCGGCCTGGCTGGTGCTGGATGAATTGGCCTGCCCGCTCCGCTGGCTCGATGCGGAGCCCCAGTTGCTCAAGATCGGCAGCGACCAGGCCACCCAGGACTATCCGGTGCTGGCCGCGGACAGCGAAGAGAGTCTGGAGAGATTCCTCCCGTGGGCTGAAGCCCTGCTGGATTGATCTTCTCTTGCAGACCCTCTGCCTGGCCCCGGTGCTGGTGGTGCTGAGCCTGGCGGGCTGAAGCTGCCCGCGGCCCCATCAGTGGGAGCTTGCGCAATCGAAGGTGTATGGGGTATGGTTTTAGACTGCGCAGCACACCGGGAGCGAGAGCACCGGTGGAAACGCAGAGTCTTCGGTGCTGCGAGGCACTGAGGGCGAGTGCCGTTTGCCTGCAAGGGTGGAGGGTGCGTGCTTACGACGAAGGAGGCGCGAGCCACCGGTGTTGTAGGTTTCCTGAGTCGCTGAGAGGCGACGCGCCGAAACGACCCGGAGCCGAGAGGCCAAGGGAGTGGAGGCAGCACCTGGACAATTGAAAAGTTTAGGAACTGACGCTTCTACCGCGTCATTCTGATCGGATCGAACGGTTCTGAGTTCGCAGTGGACCAGCCTTGTGCTGGCGCCAGTGTGGAGTCAAAGCCCGTTTGATGCGGTGTCGAGGATGACGAAACGAGCGGTAGAGGTGTGAGGTCCCGTCAAACATTTTAAGCGACGGGAACCTGCAGTGATGTGGTGCTGCCTTGAGGTCTCACGCCTTGGGTCAGAACTGGGTGAAAACCAGCTGTGGGTGACTGAAGCGAACCGGATCTGAGATCTGGGAAAGTCACGGGATTGTGAAGCGAACCGAAAGGAAAGAACCATGAGGAGAGATCCAAATGGAGAAGTCCAGAAGGAAGGCTAAATAATTGTGTGCACTCTCGAACCCTTTCGGTCAGTCGAAAGGTGGTCCCAACTGAAGACTGTGCGCCAGTGCAGGATTTGGGTGAGCGACAAACTTCTCTGCGATGAAAGCTCAAGCGAAAGTTTAGAGCT
>NZ_JAYGIC010000108.1:0-19410 GCF_034931105.1 Synechococcus sp. CCY9201
CCCACGCCATCAACGCCGGCACCATCCCCGATCTGCGGCCGCCGCCGGCTGAGGCCACCACCGACTTCTATTTCCTGCCTGCCGAGACACCCGAGCAGGCGGTGGCCCTGATCCTCAAGGTGGTGGGTGAGCGCATCCCGGCCCGCTTTGGCCTCGATCCGATCGCCCAGGTGCAGGTGCTGTGTCCGATGGCGCGCGGTGGTTGCGGGTCAAGGTCGCTCAACATCGAGCTGCAGCAACTGCTCAACCCCGATCCCACCGAACAGGTGGAGCGTTTCGGCTGGCGGTTCGCGCCGGCCGACAAGGTGATGCAGGTGGCCAACGACTACGAGAAGGAGGTGTTCAACGGCGATGTGGGCACGGTGGAAACGATCGACGCCGATGCCAGTGAACTGACGGTGCGATTTGACGGCCGCGAGGTGACCTATGGCTGGGGGGAACTCGACAACCTGGTGCCCGCCTACGCCTGCACGATCCACAAGAGCCAGGGCAGCGAATACCCCGCCGTGGTGATCCCTCTGCTCACCCAGCACTACGCGATGCTGCAACGCAATCTGGTGTACACCGGCATCACCAGAGGCAAGCAGCTGGTGGTGCTGGTGGGCCAGAAGAAAGCGCTGGCGATGGCCGTGAAGAACCACCTGGGCCGCAGGCGTTACACCAAGCTCGCTGAGTGGATGGGGTAGCGCTCAGGTGCTGATCGAGCCGCCTCCCGGTAGGACCCATCATCGCCAGGCAGGCGGCACCGGTGCCGAACAGCAGCAGCGCGAACAGCGGTGTCACGCTGCCACGGCCTCAGGGTTCCACGCGCCCGTCGCGGCGGTATCCCTGGCGTAGTCGGCGAAGTCGCGGGCCGGGCGTCCCAGCGCCCGCTGGACGCCATCGCCGAGATGGGAACTGCGGCCGTCGAGCACCTCGCTGAGCAGCTCGGCGAGGTGCGTGGCGTCCGCTTCTGGCATCCCGTGCGCGCCCAGCTCGGCGCCGAACTCCTCGGCGGTCAGAGGGATGTAGCGCACCTCGCGGCCGATGGCGACACCGAGCTCGTGGGCGGCTTCGGCGATGGTGAGCAGGCGCGGGCCCGTCAGCTCGTACAGCTCGCCGATGTGGCGGTCGTCGGTGAGCGCCGCGACGACGACGTCGGCGATGTCGTCGGCGTCGACGAATGGCTCGGCGGTGTCGCCCGCCGGCATCCCCACGACCCCGTGTCGTACAGAGTCGACGAAATTCTCGTCGAAGTTCTGATTGAAGAAGGCGCAGCGGACGATCGTCCAATCGGCGCCGGAGTTCTGCAGGTAGCGCTCGGCCCGCTGGGCACCCTCCTCGCCGCGGCCGGAGAGCAAAACGAGGCGCCGTACGCCGCGCGCGACGGCAAGGCGTGCAAACGCATCGACCGTCTCGGCCGCCCCGGGCAGCGCCAGGTCGGGAAAGTAGGTGATGTAAGCGGCGGCGACGCCGTCGAGGGCTGGGGCCCAGGTGCTGTCGTCCTGCCAGTCGAAGCGCGGCTCCGTGGAGCGGGAGACGGGCCGGACCCGCCGTCCTTCTGCGATGAGGCGGTCCGTGACGCGACGGCCGGTCTTGCCGCTCGCTCCGATCACCAGGGTCGTTCCGTTGAAATTCGTGTTCTGCATGGGGTGGATGAGTGGTAGTAGGTCTCACCCCCAGGCCGGGCTCCCGAGCCTCTTGAGGGCGCCCCTGAATCCTCTGCGGGGAGCGCCGCCTGGGCCATCGCCGAGATGCTCAGTTCCATATCCGAGCGTCCAGCCAATACCCTTCCGGCCATGGATCCTTTCGCAGGTCTGCTCGACGGTCCGCGCGCGCGGGGCGCCTTCTCGCTCCGCACCGTGATGACGCCTCCTTGGTCGCTGCGGATCCTTGCCGAGTCCCCCATCACGGTGCTGGCGATCGTGCGCGGACACGCTTGGATCGTCCCCGACGACGGCCAGCCGGTGCGCCTTGGCGTCGGTGATGTCGCCGTGACCCGCGCACCGGATCACTACAACGTCGCGGACGATCCGGCGACGGAGCCCGAGATTGTGATCCACCCTGGCCAGCGCTGCTGCAACCGCGACGGCGAGTCGATCGAGGCTGAGCTGATGCACGGCGCCCGGACCTGGGGCAACGACCCGAACGGTTCGACGCTGATGCTCGTCGGCGCCTACGAGTCGACCAGCGACATCAGCGACCGATTGTTGCGCGCCCTGCCGCCGGTGCTGTCGCTGTCCAACGACACGTGGAATTCGCCGCTCATCGCCCTGCTGTGCGACGAGATGGCCAAGGAGGGTCCTGGCCAGGCCGCCGTGCTGGACCGTCTGATCGACCTCCTGCTCATCGCGATCCTGCGGGCCTGGTTCACGCGACCCGACGCCCACAGCCCGACGTGGTACCGGGCGCAGAGCGACCCGGTCGTGAGTCGTGCGCTGCAGGCAATGCACGACGACCCGGCGTGTCCCTGGACGCTCGCGAAGCTCTCACGGGAGGTTGGGGCCTCGCGCGCCGCGCTCTCACGGCGGTTCCAGGACGTCGTCGGGGAGTCACCGATGAAGTTCCTGACGAGCTGGCGACTCGCGCTGGCCGCCGACATGCTCTGCGATCCGGAGGCGAGCGTCGGCACGGTCGCCCACGCGCTCGGCTACAGCACGCCTTTCGCGTTCAGCACGGCGTTCAAGCGGGTGCGCGGCATCAGCCCGCAGGAGCACCGCGCGCGCGCGAGGCCGGCGCCTTGATCTCCAAAGCGGAGCGCTGGCTGCTGCCTGTCGCCGGGCTGGCATGGCTCCTGCTGATCCCTGTGCTCACGGTGGCCAAGCCCCGGCAGACCACGGTGCTCTCCATCGGCGACGGCGACACCCTGCAGGTGAAGCAGTGGGGCAAGACGATCACGGTGCGGCTTGCCTGCATCGACGCCCCGGAGATAGCCCAGCAACCCCACGGCCAACGGGCTCGTGAGTACCTGCAGATGCGGCTGCCTGTCGGCGCTCAGGTGCAACTGGATGTGAAAACCACTGACCGCTACGGCCGCACCGTCGCCGAGGTGATCGGTGGGATCAACCTCGGCCTGGCGCTTGTGGAGGACGGCCAGGCGTTCGCCGACCGGCAGTACCTCAGCGGCTGCGATGCCAAGGAGTATCTGGATGCCGAATTCAGGGCCAGCCGGCGTGGCCATGGCGTCTGGCAGGTGCCGGGTGGGATCACCCGGCCCTGGGATTTCCGTCGTGGGCACCGGTTACCGCCATTCCCGATGCGCCACCCCCGGGGGTCGTCGCTACCGCTGCTTAGGGCCTCCTGAGAAAGGGCAAAGCGGCTGTGCCGCAGTGGATCCGAGCAGATTTCAACTGTAGAATGTGCTCAATTCGGCTCGATACCGCCGAAAAGCAGTCCAGAGTTTTCCACATGTATCGGCGCGAGCATCGTCATCAGCTCTCGTTTGAGGATTTCTTCTTGCCGTTTGGCGGCAAACTCTCTGGTGACAATCGCTGGATCAAGCTTGCTGAGCTCATTCCCTGGGATGAGCTGGAGGACGACTACGCGTCGCAGGTCTGCAAGGGCTTTGGGGCACCTGCCAAGCCATTTCGAATGGCGCTTGGTGCACTGATCATCAAGGCTCGTATGGCGATCACAGACGAAGAGCTGGTTGAGCAACTCAAGGAAAACCCGTACCTTCAATTCTTCATTGGATTAAAAGCCGGCCTGAATGTGATCGCCTACAACCTGATCCGCCTGGGCAACCTGCTCAAACCGGCAATGGTGGAGGCTGCATGAACAGGCAGTTGCCCAGAAGTGTGCCCAGGCAGCAGTGATCAGGCAGGCCCAACGGGGGCAAACAACTGAAATCGGGCGTTCTGAGCCCCTCAAACGCTGAATGCGAGCCCGTTCGGAGCGTGATCAGCTCTCAGGGTCAAAAACGCGGCTTGCCAGGCGGTTTTTCTGCAAACTCATAGTCGCTGTCCTCAAGCCGGAAGCTGCCCAGGGGATCGTCCCGGTGGCTGTCGAAGCCGGCCGACACCAGCACCAACTGGGGCCGGAACCGCTCGGCGGCGGGCCGCAGCACGGCGGTCAGGGCTTTGAGCACCGCCGGGCCGTCACTGCCGCCGGGCAGGGGGCAGTTGAGGGTGAAGCCCAGGCCCGGACCCTCCCCCCGTTCCGTGGCGGCGCCGCTGCCGGGGTAGTTGCCCCATTCATGCACGCTGGCGAAGAACACGCTGGTGTCGCCGGTGGAGAGTTGCCTGGCGTCGTAAGCCACATCGCGGCGCACCGTCTCGAGATAGCGGGCCGTGTGGCAACGCTGAAGCTCCAGGTCCGTGGCGGGCCGGGCCCGGAACTGCCACGCAGGAGTAGCGCAATTCAGCCCGCTTCTTCGATCTCCACCGTTCGGCCGACCCAAACCTGCGGGCCCAGGACATCCGGGCGAACGCCGTGTTCGCCGGCATCTTCACCACGCTCGTGCTGAGCCACCGCGATCAGATCGCTCATGCCAACCCGGAGACCGCGACCGATGTGGCCTGGCGGATGGTGTATGCGGCTTTGGCCCAGCAGATGATGTTCGACGACCAGGAAGTCAGCGGCAAGCCGATGACCATCCCGGCGCTGGTGCACGAAATCACCTGCTTTATCGAGGCTTACCTCAAGGCCCCCCGGCGAAACGCTGATCGCACGTTCTGCACATCGGGTGCCCGGTCTCGCATGGCACTCTGGCGGATTCTCCCGTCAGTTGGCTCTTCGGCGGCTGGACCAGATCCGCGAGCCGGAACCCAGATTTCGTGGTTGGCACCTATTTCACACGATCAGTCTCGCTGGCGAGGCAGCATGAGCCCTAGGGGCGTGCACCTGATGCGGTCTTCGCCGCGGCGGAAAGTTTCCCAGGCCTCGGCGTAGCTGAGATCCTCGCGCTTGGCGAGCCTCAAGCCGGAGTAGCCCAGGAACGAGGCCATCAGAATCCGGAACGGCGTCAGGGGTTGTGAGAGGTCGACCGTCATTGCAATTCGCCGCAGCGCATCGGTTTCCCGGCCCCACGTGGCCGCGTAGGCCGCCAATGCAGCATCCAGCGAATCGCGATGCTCGTGCAGGCATTGAGCGAGCACCGTCGCGCCTTCCATGGCCGCATTCACCCCCTGCCCCACGGGAGGCACCGGAGCGCCAGCATCGCCCAGAAGAGCCACCCGCCCGGCCACGAGAGACGAACACCGCTTGGTCTTGCCGGTCGGCAGACATTGCCGCTGGCTGAACTCCTCCACTTTTGTATCGGAGGCGAAATGCCGCAGCAGCGGATGGGCCCTGTCGAGAAAACGACCGGCATCGGCGGCGGAGTCGAACCGCATCGTGCCGCTAAACCCGATCTGGCGGAACCAGCGCGGATCCGCCGGCCCTCTGGGGCCGTTGATCGCCCCGGCCACGGCCATCACGGGTTCAACCGCGAGAACATAGAGGTAGTGCGGATCCAGTTCGTCGAGGTGCTGGTCCAGATGCAGCATCAGGGAGTGGTTGCCCAGATCGGCTCCCTCGACTGCAAACCCACTGGCCTGCTCGGCGATCGACCGCCGCACGCCGCTACCACCGCCGTCGCAGCCCACGACCAGATCGAACCGTCGCCCTTCACCGGCCACGTCGTCCCGCGACGCGATGCGGAGCTGTGGCTGCCCGGCATCGACGACGGTCGCCTCCACCCCGAAGTGGAGGGCTACGGAATCTGCATACCGCTCAAGCACATGGGCCTGGAGACAGCGGCAGATGTCACCGCGGCTCCCCGTCCAGCCCCTGCCGTGATAGGGCTCCTCTGCGAAGCCAACCCCGAGCCGATGGATCCAAGGATGGGGGGCGGTTCTCAGCCCCTTAAAGTGAATCAGCCCGGCATCGAATCGGTCGGTGATGCCGATGAAGCGTGCCGCACGCAGACCGTGACCCGTGATGTCGATCGTGTAGCTACGGTCGGGGTTGTAGGTTTCGGCGCTGAAGTGGTCGTCGGCACGCTCGAATACCGCGATCTCAAACCCGCCCTGCTGGGCCAACGCCGCAGCGAGCGTCAGGCCCGCGGGCCCGCCACCGACGATCGCCACGCTGATTGTCACGTCAGTCCTCGAGGATTCCGCCAGAACTAGAGAGTATCCACGAGATTCATCCGCCGCCAACGCGATCCATGAGATTCAAGGGGCCGGCTGGGTCCCCGACAGCCCCTTGCCGAGATGCATGCCCGAATCGAGCAGCAGCAGTTCGCCCGTCATCGTGGCGGCACCATCGATCAACCAGATCACCGCATCGGCAACCTCCCCCGGAGTGCTGGCCCGCTCCAGCGGAACGGCCCGTTCGTATTGGCTCTTCAGCAGCTCCATGCCGCCCTCACCGGCTCCGCTCGCAAACCAACGGCTGAGGATCAGACCCGGGCACACGGCATTCACCCGCACATGCGGTGCAAGCATTCTCGCCATGTTCAGGGTCAGGGCGTTGAGCGCTCCTTTGGAGGCGATGTAGGGGGCCGAGGTGCCGATCCCGAGCGCCCCTGCCATCGACGAGACGTTCACGATCGCCCCCTTGACTTTCGTCAGCTCCGGCGCACAGGCGCGGATCATCTGGAAGGGCCCGATCAGATTCACGGCGTAGATGTCATGGAAGACCTGCGCATCAAGCCCTTCCCAGCCCGCCATGCTGGCAACCGACGTGCGGCCCGCATTGTTCACGAGCGCGTCGATGCGTCCCCAGCGATTGACTGCGGCGCCGACCATACTGCGGCAGGCAGCGTCGTCGGCGACGTCGGCCCGCAGCACCAGCGTGTCGGCACCAGCCTCGGCACAGGCTGCGGCCGATGCCGCGGCTTCCGACTCGCTCTTCGTGTAGTTGATGACGACGTCGTACCCGCGGCGTGCCAGGCCCAGGACCGTGGCGGCGCCCACACCCGTGGCAGACCCTGTCACGACGGCGACCTTTCGCTCTGGCATCTCAACCTCCCTGCGCATTGGCCCTCCCCCACTCCAGCAGATCGGCAGGTTTGTCGCTGCGTTGCGACTGCTCTTCGGTGACGCGACCAAGCGTCCGGGCCTCTTACGCGTGGCCGATGATCGCTGCAAACCACATGAATGGGCGACGAGGGACTCAAACCCCCAACCCCCTCGGTGTGAACGAGGTGCTCTGACCAATTGAGCTAGGAACCTGTTGCCGATACGGACGGGCTAACGGATGCCTTGTTTTCGGCAGCATCAAGGTAAGTGCCTGGTGGGGTGCAGGCCGTGACCCTGGATGAGGCGTGCCAGACCTTCGCCGGCAAGCTCAGCTCCGTCCAGATGGCAGGCGACAAACAGATGGCGCAGGATATTGATGCCAAGAGCAGCAAGCGCATCGCCGGAAAGTTCAACGCCGCCACCTGCCCAAACGTCAAAGCGCCGACGCCCTGACACTCTTCGGATGCTCTCCTGACCAGGCGTCAAACGCCAGGAGAGCCTCCATCAAGATCAGGCATGCCCACAAGACCGGCAATCCCGAATCGGGAAGGACATCAGCTGGATGCTGATGGCCGTTCTTCTTGAGTGAGAGCCCCGGATTTGAGGCGTGATCACCCCTTAGCCACGAACGTGACGGGACCAGGTGGCTGCCGTGAAGCTGTGACCCTCTCCACTAGCGATGGCGACCACCGCTGCGGAATCTGCGGCGGCGTCGACCTGGGCCTTGAGGGCAGCATCGCCCGCCACTTTGACCATGAAGGCGTTGAGCTGGGCTTTGGACACGGGAAACTCTCTTGGGTCCCTTCCATGAATAGTCCATGATCTCTCAGGCCGAGGTCGGCTTCGCGCCCCGCAGCGGCCCATACGGGCTCATGACTCAGACTCCTACACGCGAATCGCCGCGCCACCGACAAGACCACCGGAGCAATAAACCTGCCGCAGGGCATTGATCAATCGCAGTTCCGGCCAGCTTGAGGCGTTGAAACACCAGACGAGGACTGCCTTTACGGCGATCCTCACCGTTCCCGTCACAGCAAACGGCCGATCAGCTCGATCGCCTTCCGCCTGTGCGCGGCACTGGTCAGCTATCCCCGTCCTCCGAGCAGAAGACATCCCACTTATTTCGCAACATCAGCAAGGCCGCCGGCTCCGCCAGGGCCTTCTCCTTGCGCAGCAGCTCCTGTTGACCTCAATGGATGGACAGTTGAACCATTCTCGCAAAGGCGGCGGCTTTTTCAGCAAACTCCTAGAAGAAGGATCAGCGCAGAGCCTGGATTGCCACCTCATTCCAATAGACGTAAGTCTGGCGCCTGCCAGCGCAGCCGAGCAGCTGTGGAATGGAGAAGAGCACGGCTGTAGTACTGCAAAGGCAAAGACCGTTCGCCATGGCGGGCGATCAGCTCCGCAGCCAGGTCCTCGATCGGTTGCGTGCGATCTGTTTTCTGCAGGAAGCCATGAATGATCCACACGTAGAACCGCGTGATCGTTTCGTGGTATCCCTGGCTTTCAGTATTTTCTATGCCGGTGGCTGCGTTGTAGATTCTGATTCCATCACGGAGTTTTTCGAGCGCCTCAACTGGAGACGCATGAAGCACATGCCACAGTCCAATCTTCAGATGGGCGTGGTGGGTCCACTCGCTTCTGGGCAAGGTGCAGGAGGTGAAGGATTGCACCAGCTCTTGCACGGGCTGCTCCATCAAGGTGTTCCATCGAGGTGTTCCATCGAGGTGTTCGTCGCTGCGCCAGGGCGGACCTGGACAAACCATGAACTTCCTTGAACAGAGTCTTGACATTCATGCCTGTGACTTGACGGCAGATGTTCAGCAGGTGGTTGCCCAAGAACTCCCAAATCACGAACGTCTTGAAGTGCGTACCAGTCCAGCCTTTGAACGCCTTCAGCGGAGGCCTGGACCAGCTCAATACCCTTGACAGTTCCATCGCTCTTGTACCAGGGGTCTTCGCACAATGACGCAAAAGCCTGACGTGCTTCTTCCTGGGACTGAAAGGTCCCGACATTCACGATCCCCCAGGAATCGTGGGTATGAATCCTGAACATCAGAAGCTCACGGCGTTGCTCCCATTATCGTGGAACCACCCTCCGAGCTGCGCCACTCCGCATGCGTCCGGAGACCATGCACGACGACATATCGCATCGTTCTCGCCTGGTGGAGGAAGCAGCGGCAGGTGAAGCGTTTGTGATCGGCATGGCAGGCCGGCCGATGGTGCGCCGCCTGGGCCTGCTGGGGGGCCAGTGCACCGTGCCCGACGACTTCGATCAAATGGCTGCCGGCGATATTGCTGCTCTGTTTGAAGGCGCTGGGCAAGGCGGCTGAGCCGCGCCATGCCTCGGCTGCTGTGCTGATCAAGGCAGAGTCCCCGTTGGCGAGTTACCCAGTGCCGCTCCTGTTCATGGCCGCTACCGAGAGGTGTAGCCGTGCCTGAAGCTGTAGGCCACCACCCGCTCACCCCGCGCAGCCAGGCTCTCCACCTCGGTGCTCGGACCGCCAGCCGTCCTGTCGCTTGTGGTACGACCTCCCTGCAGCTGCTGCCCTGCAGCTGTGAACGGTTTGCCGTACTGACACGGCGGTCCAGCGGATCTACCAATAAATCAGAGGCCTCGACCAGGGCGGTTCCAACCAGTTCCCTGCAACCGGCCCAAGGGCGTCCGACACGGGGCGCCCTTCTTCATGGATGCTGGGCCAAACCGCCAGCCATGCCCGCAATTGATGAGCAGGCCGACCGGTCGGATCACATCCAGTTGACAGGAATCGCATCCCATCCGGCGGGATCCCACGGGGCCATCAGCACCTCAAGCCCCAGCAGCTCGGCGGCGTCTTCTGGCAGCAACCAGGCCTCTTCCCATCCATCCATGATCACCACCGGCATGCGGTCGTGGATGGGGCGCAGCAGGGCATTGGGTGTGGTGGTGAGAATGCAGCAGGTCTGGAGTTCGCTGCCATCAGGAGCGATCCAGTGGTCCCACAGGCCGCCCAACCAGAAGGGGGCACCGTCCTGGCGGCGGATCCAATACGGCTGTTTGTGCCCTTTGGGGCCATGGCCTGGTCCCTCCGGCGGCGGCCGCCATTCGTAGAAGCCATCGGCTGGAATCAGGCAGCGGTGATGGCGCCAAGGACCACGAAAGAACGGCTTCTGGCTCACCGTCTCGCTGCGGGCATTGATCGGCCGGCTTTTGCCTTGCGTGTCCTTCAGCCAGCTGGGGACCAGGCCCCACTGGGCGAAGCCCACCTCAGGTCGGCCCTGCTGCTGCCGCTGGATCAGCAGTTGTTCACCGGGCCGCACTTGCTGCCTCGGCTGGTAGTGCTCAAGGAAACCATCGGGCAGCGGACCCTTCAGCCGGGGAAGCAGCTGATCGATCGTGCTGGTGAGCGAGTAGCGGCCACACATCAGCGACGCCTGTGGATCCAGTCGGGACTTCTCCCAATCTGCGTGGCCTGACTCCTGGCTGAGGGGTTTTGCAGGGAGCGAGTCTGAGGGGACCGTGCCATACCCACGCTGCCTTGCATCGTCTGGACCTGTGACCACTGGCGGCCCTGTGCCGTCCTCTGGGTCGGATGGTTGGGGCCGCTGCAAGCCGCCACGTTGGACTCACCGGCGGTAAGCAGCTGGTGGTGCTGGTGGGGCAGTAGAAGGCTTTGGCAAGGGCCGTGAAGAACCACTTGGGCCGTAGGTGGAACACCAACCTGGCGAAGTGGCTCAGCTGACCAAGAGCAGAGCGGGGCCTTGGTCGATGCTGTATCTCAGGAGTAGCGCTCCCGTTTCCAGGACTGTGTGGATTCTCCCCGTTGCCACACCAATGCCGTGCTGAGATTACTTGCGTCGGATCGGGCCGGTGGTTTTAGCGTCAGAATCAAACCAGCTGCTCTCATTCGCAATCCTTGGATCGCCTTGAATCGTGAAGGTGATGAAGCCGGTTTTGAATACCAAGGCACCGTCACTGAGCTTGCTGGCAACAAGCTTGCCGTTCACAAACACCTGATTTTTGTTGTCAATGCGGATGTTGGCGACGGTTTGTCCGGTTCCGGGGTTCTTTGCGACCCAGTGACCGCCGTAGGGCGAAGCAGCTGCAGCCGGTGCCGTCCCGAAACCTGCTTTGGCGTTTTCGGCCTTGGTCTTGTTGATGTCGCAGCCCTGCAATTCGGTGACCTGGGTGCAGCCCGATCTCTCGAGCTTCTTGGCATACGCCGGATCAATTGCATAGGAGGCGAGTGGAAGAAACAGCCCTATCGCGATCGCACTGCAAGCGACAAGATGCTTTTTGTGATTCATTTTACAAAACTTCTTTGGGTTGTGCAATAAAATGTTGAGGGGCGAGAAGTTGCGCGCCGCATCTGCGCTGCCATTCTAACAAACAACACTGATAATACGGCATGAGGGCCGATTGAAAGGCACTCCCGTTTCACCGGGTGTGCCTCCCCATTCTCGACACCCTGCTTTCTGGAGACTTTGGTGCCTGAGTGCTCTTCCGCTCGCAGCGGCAAGCCTTCTGGCGAACCTCCCGGCTGGAGCGATCCCGCCACCGCCGGACTCCTTCGACGGGGAGACCATCCGCTGTCAGCCCTCGGGCAGCGCCGCCACCGTGCTGATCTGTCGGGACGCCGAACTCACCGCGCTTGACCGCGAGCTGCGCGCCACCTTCCGCCACCTGCGGTACGACATGTCCTTCACCGCTGCCCAGCGCGAGGCTCTGGAGGCGGACCAGCGGCGCTGGGTGGAGAGCATGGATCAGTGCTGGAGAGCCGGGGAGAAGATGAGGGACTGCGTGAAGGCCAGCCAGGAGAGACGGCTCCAGCAACTGCGGTCGTGGTCAGCGGCCATCAAGGTTCACCCCTGAAGGCCGCGACGCCATGGATCTGCTCGTGTCACTGTTTGTCGGCAAGCCGCAGGCCATCCTGGCCGTGGCCGTGGCCTTCATCGCGGGTGATCTGGCACTGAGGTTCCGATGGCCCGGCCTTGCCCGCCATCCCCGCGCGCTGTGGATCGGGGCCATCGCCTGGGGGAGCTACGCCGGCTGGGAATGGCTGGTGCAGATGAAGACGCCGGAGGCGAACATCAGGGTCGATCTCCTGGTGATCTGGCCCGTGTTGGCGATCCTGTCGACCTGGTCGCTCCTGCGAGCGTTTCGATAGTCACCGTGGCTGGTGACCGCACATGGAAGCTGTGCACGCTTGCCGCACTCACCGGGCTGATCCTCGTGGTCACGAGCACCACGGGCCTGCGAAGTGGCGATCTGCCGTTCCTGGCCTTCCTGGTAGCCCCCTACCTGCTGCTGGGACTGCTGGCCTGGCGGGAGCGTGAGCGGCGCAGCCTTTCGAACCTGCTGTTCATCGTTGTGCTGCTCCTTTCCCTGGGAGGCACGATCCTCCTGGGAGCGGACAGCTACCGCTTCCACACCGTCCCCGAACACCGACTGGTGCAGCGGATGACGATCATCGTGGTGCCGATGCTGCAATCAATGGCCGCAATCGCCATCGGTCTGCTGCTTCAGGCGAATCGGATGCTGACTGGCCATAGACGCGCAGGTGCGGGTCGGTCAAGGAGCAGCTGAGGGAACGGCGAGGGGTCAGGCTCTGTCGCTCAGCCCCTTGAGAGCGTCGCCGACGGCATCGGCAGCATCCGCAACCTTGTCCTTGAGGTCACCGGCGGCATCGATGACCTTGGCCTGAACCTGCTTGGCTTCGCCTTCGACCTTCAGATTGTCGTCACCGGTGAGCTCACCGGCCGCTGCCTGCAGTTTGCCTTCGGCATCCTTGGCGGTGGCCCTGATCTTGTCTTCCAGGCTCATGGTGGCGGGGCTGGGAACTGAATGGACCGTAGCCGGGACCCGATGAGGCTTCCAGGAGCGGGTCAGGCGCGTTTGAGCACCCTGAGCACCACCAGCAGGATCACCGCACCGAGGGTGGCCACCACAATGCTGCCGAGCAGGCCGCCTCCCACGGCTCCACCGAGCCCGCCGAAGAGAAGTCCACCGAGCAGGGCGCCGATGATGCCCACCACCAGATCCCCCACGAGCCCGAAGCCTCCCCCTTTGACGAGAACCCCTGCGAGCCAGCCGGCAATGATTCCGACGAGGAGAAACCAGAGGATGTTCATGGTGGAACTCGCTCAGGTCAGAAGTGCTAACGGAAGGTAACCATCGAGGTTGCGACAGGCGTGGTTTCGAAGAACTTCGTAGTCCTTGCCATCGACATCGCCCCGCCGGGGGCAAGCTTTCGGTCGCCCGGCTGGTCCCCACCCCCGGCGAACGGTTCGTGACCCGCTGCGCCCTGCCGGAGCTGGATCAACCACCAGCGGCTGGAAGTTGTGTTCAGATCTTGGGGCGGTTCCTAATACCGACGGCTTTCTCCGCTTCGTGCTTGGGACGGGGCCTCCATGGGACGCACAATGAAGGTTTCCCAGTTCCCATGGGTCATCGCTCGTCTTCCTGGGCACTGATCTTCACCGGCCTTCTGATCGCGGCAGGGCAGGCCGCACCTGCCAGAGCCCAGCCTCAGGTCCAGGGCAGCCCGATTCGCTCCCTGCTCGAGAACGGAGCAGGACGGCTGTTGTGGATCTATGACGGGATCCGCCACGTGGAACTGCCCCTCGCCGATGGCAAGGCCGTGATCGGTCTGAGCTGTGAGCGTCAGACCTGGACCCTGTTCCGGATCGAGCGCAACGGGCGGGAGGTGTACAGCTTCCGCGACGATCCCAAGTGGGGCTATCAACCGGCGGGCCCCATTGCCTCCTCACGCCTCTGCACAGAAGCGGTCCGTGTGGCTGAGTGAGGCCCGGCAAGCCTTGAGGTCCAGCCTCCGGCCACATTCATTATTCGGGAGTCAGCGGGAGCCCGTCAGCCAAGGTTGGGGTGCCCGACAGGACGGCCAAACCCGCCAGGGCAAGCGGTGGCCGTGATCAACAGGGACGTTCGGGGCAGCAGGTCCCGAGAGGAAGCAAGGATTGCCGCGATCTGCGCGGGCGGTCTGTTTCTGTTCCTGTCGGCCGTCGCGCTGGCAGGAGCGGACCGGCCACTACCCCCCCGGTTCGGGGGCTGGTGGTCGCGTTCGGTGTGATGGGGGCCCTGGGAGCCTGCGCGGCCCTCGTGCTCTGGTGGATCGCGGCAGGCCTGCAGCGACGCCTTCCGCCCTGATCAGCGTCGTTCCAACGTGACCGTGAAGACCGCACGGCCCCCGACCCGCGCGGCGTCCCCCTCCATGAGCACCGAGGCGCGCCAGCGCCCCGTCTCGCTCAGCAGCATCTGCAGGCCGTCCGCGCCGGGGCGGGCCCCATCCAGCACCATCGCCCCGGAGGGCGCCTCGAGGGCCAGCACCAGGGTCCGGGTCGGGTCGTCCAGGCGCACAAGCAGCCGTTCCCCCTTGCGGGCGTCGAAGGCGAAGAGTAAGCACCCGGGGTTCCCGATCCGGTGGCGGCGGGATGGCCTGGGCGACCTGCGTGGCGAGCAGTGCGGCGGCCTGGATCGCCGTGAGAGCTGCGAGCAGGATCCGAGGGGAGCGCCTCACAGTTCAGAGGCCCCGTTTCTCAGCGGTGCCCTCGCGGTGGAGGGAATGGGCGCGGGGATCCTTGTCGTTCCACTCCAGGTAGGCGGTGCCGGGTTCTGGTTGGCGCAGGGGGATGGCCGGCGCCACGCTGGGGTTGATGGGATAGGTGTGACCGTCGTAGCGCAGCACGGCGTAGTAACTGGTCCCAGCATCCACCCGCACGCGGGTGATCAGCTCCTTCCAGCCGTCGTGGCGCCGCTCGTTCACGATCAGCGGATCCTTGAACAGGCTCATCTGGGTGATGAACTGCAGGCGGCCGGGGCTTGGTTCGCGAAAGATCAGCAGCGGGCAGCCGCCGGTGCCGCAGAACATCGGCCCCACCACCTCGCTCGGGTCGGCCATCGCCGCTCAGATCCACCCGGCCCCACGTGTAGCGATGCGCCGGCATGCGCTCGCATTCGGCCTTGATCTTCCGGCGTTTCACCATCTCCCCCTCGACCTAACGATTGCGCCGGAAATCCCAGGGTTTCACCTCATTCCCGGAACGCCAGACGCCCTGACGGGAGCGTTGCGCTTCGCTCTCGGCCTTGAGGTAGGCGTTCGCATCACAGCCGCTGAGGTACTGCCAGTAGACGTAGGCCTTGCCGCGCCTGACCATCTCGACATTGAGGTTTCGCCCGTTTGCATACACCTCCGCCACGGTGCGGCCGTAGCGATCCACGGTCTGGGTGGCGGCTGCACCGCTGGCGCCCTGGGCCAACTCTGGAGCGTCGATGCAGGCCAGGCGGATGGTGACGGACTCCCCGCTGCTGGCCCTGACGCGGATGGTGTCGCCATCACCGACTGAGATCAGACCGGCCCTGCCACTGATCATCGTTGCCTTGGGCCGTGGACTGGAGGAGCCTCGCGGCGGCGGTGAACCACCTTTGCCTCCCTTGCAGAGGGCTTCGCAGGGGATGCCGTCGCCATCACCATCGATGCGCGTGTTCCCCGACTTCAGGGATCGCATCGCTTCCTCACAGGTGCGGAAGCTGGAGCACCGCTGAGCCACTGCCGGCGGGAGACCTCAGTGGCACGAAGAGGTCGCCAAGCCGCTCCCAACACTAACCGCCACCCACCCTTGGTCACGCCTTTGGTCACGGAAGGAAATCCTGGGAGCATCAACCACCCAAAATCCCAGTCCCCACCTACTAAAAAGGCCCCTTCCAGGGCCCATGGGTCATTTGGGTGATAAGGCTGACCTCACCCCATCTCCCTTAGAGATGTCAGGCAGCCACAGGGGCAGCTTGACGGGAGAAACGAACGATGTTGTTCGCTGTTACGGGTTTGCTCTTACCGAGCAGGCTTCAGTCACCCTCCTCATACCCCGTCGAAACCATTGCAGCCCCGGGACGTGCCCGGATCCCGGCAAGCAGCCAGAACGAAGAAGGCGAATGGAGCTGAGCGGAATCGAACCGCTGTCCGAAGCACTGGTGTGGATCACCTAGTCCGGCCGAAACCGGACTCATTCATTGTGGCAGCACAGCGACGTCCGCAGGGGGCACCAACGCCGTGGGCATCACCGAACCCATCCAGGGGACAACCGCCCCTGGCGGAACCCAGCCCGGCGGCAGCTTCGCCGCCACAGCGGTGGTGCCTCCTGGGCTTGAGCAGCCCGCCGCTGCTGAGCTGAGCGCCCTCGGGGCCACGGACGTTCAGCCCCTGCAGCGGGCGGTGGCGCTGCGCTGCGACCTGGCGACCTTGTACCGCCTACACCTGCAGGCTCGGCTGCCCTTCCGGATCCTGCGGGAGCTGGCCCGGTTTCCCTGCCGCAGCCGCGAGGATCTTTACCGCGGGGTGCAGCAAGCCGCCGACTGGGCCCTCTGGTTGCCGCCCGATTGCCGCTTTCGGGTTGATGCCAGTGGCCGCGCCCCGGGGCTGAGCCACAGCCACTACAGCGCTTTGGAGGTGAAGAACGCCCTGGTGGACTGGCAGCGCCAGCACTGGGGCGAGCGCTCAACCGTGGACCTGGAAACGCCCGACCTCAGCTTTCACCTCCATCTCGGTCGGGGCCGCGGCGGGCCCGAGGCGGTGCTGAGCCTGGAGGGCAGCGGCGGCAGCCTGCACCGCCGCGGCTACCGGGCCGCCATGGGCCTGGCCCCGCTCAAGGAAAACCTCGCCGCCGGGCTGATCAGCTACACCGGCTGGGATGGCCGTGTGCCCCTGGCCGATCCCCTCTGCGGCAGTGGCACCCTGCTGATCGAGGCCGCCTGTCTCGCCCTGGGCCGGGCGCCCGGCCTGAGCGGGCCGGGACGGCCACCGCGCCGCTTCGCCCTGCAGGGCTGGCCCGACTTCCAGCCAGACCTCTGGGAGACGGAGCTGGACCAGGCCAGGGCCCTGCAGCGCGATCACGGGCCCCAGGGGGATCCACTGGCTCCGATCGTGGGGCGGGAGCAGGATCCGAGCGTGCTGGAGCAGGCCCGCACCAACGCCGCTGCCGCCGGTGTGGGCGACTGGCTGGATCTGCAGGCGGGCGACGTCCGCGATTTCGAGCCCCCGGAAGCCGCGGGAGTGCTGGTCTGCAATCCGCCCTACGGCGAACGGATCGGAGAACGGGACGACCTCGAGCAGCTCTACGCCGATCTGGGCACCATGCTGAAGCAGCGGTGCGGCGGCTGGACCCTGTGGCTGCTCAGCGGCAATCCCGAACTGACCGGTGCCCTGCGCATGAAGGCCAGCCGGCGCATCCCGGTGAGCAACGGCGGCATCGATTGCCGCTGGCTCAACTACGACATCCGCTGAGGCGAGATCCGCTGAGGCAAGATCCGCTACCGGCCGAACAGGGCTCGGCCGGTGCGGGTCAGGCCGGCCGTGGTCTGGGGCAGATAGGGGCCCTTGAGCAACTGCCCCCCCACCCGCAGAAACAATCCCGCCACCACCAGATCGATGCTGGCGGCACCGAGGGCGGCCTGGATCCAGCTCCAGCGCAGGGCTCCATGCAGCCACAGCACCAGGGCCAGCTCCGCCGCCACCAGGGCCAGCAGCACCAGGGTGAGCCCACCACTGATCAGCAGCGCACCACCGATCAGGCGGCGCCGTTCCTGATCGACCTCCTGCAGCGCGATGCGCACATGCAGGTCCATCACCGAAGTCAGTAGGGCCCCCACCCGGCCGGCCGCCACCCGGGCCGGGCCGGGTTCCCGTCGTTCCTCCTGCCGCTCCTTCATGCCGAGCGCCGCCCCGAACCGAGCAGCAGACCCACAATCAGGCCCACGCCGGCCGCGATGCCCACCGCCAGCAAGGGCCGCTCCCGCACCGGCTTCTCGATGCGGGGGCGCAGGGTGGCATTGAGATCGTCGAGCAGGCTTTCCAGCTGGCGTTCCAGGGGCTCGATGCGGTCGATCAGATGGCGGCTCTGGTCGCCGGCGACATGCAGCAGGTCTTCCAGCTGGTGATGCACGCCCTCAGCGGTACGGCCGGTCTGCTGGGCGATCACCGCGGCGAGGTCGTCAAGGCTGCCGCGGCTGGCCTCCAGGGTGTGACGCGCCACCTCCGGCCACTGCTTCTGAATGATCGGCAGCAGGGCTTCAAAGCGCTCGCGGAAGCGATCCTGCAACGACCCGGTGGAGCCATCTCGCTCAGCAGCGTTCTGCGTGGCGTTCTCCGATGCGTTGTGCGCTGCATTCTCAGCGGTGTTCTGAGCAGAGGCATCTGCAGCACTCTCAGCGGCGGCCTGAGCATCGGCGGAGTCCCGGTCCATGGCGGCGACGGTGTTCGGGCGGCTCACCCAAGCTAAGGAGTGGACTTGAGCGTGGAACCACCTCCGCTACATTTCGGCTGCTCGGTGGGCGGGCCTGGTGGTTCACATCAATCAGGTCGAGCTGTCTCAGTTCAAATCGTTCGGCGGATCGGTGGCGATCCCGCTCGAACCCGGTTTCACCGTGGTGACCGGCCCGAACGGCTCCGGCAAGAGCAACATTCTCGATGCCGTGCTCTTTTGCCTCGGCCTGGCCAACAGCCGGGGGATGCGGGCCGAACGGCTGCCCGATCTGATCAACAGCGCCGTGCTGCGCCAGGGACGGGCGGCCGAGGCCTGCGTCACCGTGCGCTTCGACCTGGGCGACTGGCAGCCCGATGAGGCGGAGGCCGGCCTCGATCCCCCCGAGGAGGGTCCCTGGATCCAGGCCGGCCAGAAGGCCTGGAGCGTCACCCGCCGCCTGCGGGTGGCCCCCGGTGGCACCTACAGCAGCAGCTACAGCGCCGATGGGGTGACCTGCAACCTGCAGCAGCTCCAGACCCAGCTGCGGCGCCTGCGGGTCGATCCCGACGGCAGCAACGTGGTGATGCAGGGCGATGTGACCCGCATCGTGTCGATGAGTGCCCGGGAGCGGCGCGGCATCATCGACGAGCTGGCCGGTGTGGCCCTGTTCGACACCCGCATCGCCCAGACGCGCGCCAAGCTCGATGAGGTGCAGGAACGCCAGGAGCGTTGCCGCATCGTGGAGCAGGAGCTGCTCCTCTCGCGCCAGAAACTGGAGCGCGACTGCGCCAAGGCCCGCACCTACCAGGAGTTGCGCCAACGGCTGATCACCGGACGGCTGCAGGCCCAGGTGCTGGAAGTGGACGCCGCCAGGCAGCAGCGCGACCAACTGAATCGCCGCCGCGAAGCCCTGGGCCGCCAGCAGATCAGTGATCGCGAAGCCATCGCAACCGCCGAGGCCGAGATCCAGCAGGCAGCCCTGGCCCTGGAGCAGTTGCAGGCGGAGGTGAAAGCCCTCGGGGAAGATCAGCTTCTGTCCGTGCAGGCCGAGCTGGCGGGCCTGGAGGCCAGTGGCCGCGAACTGGCCCGGCAGGCGGAGCGGCACCAGCAGGAGGCCGAAGCCCTGCAGGCGCAACGCCAGAACCTGGCGCAACGCCAGGGCGAGCTGCGGCGGCAGCGGCAGGAGCTGGATGCCGCCGAAGACAGCGCTGCCCTGGCCACCGCTGAAGGCCGCTGCCGCGACGCGGAGGCG
>NZ_JAYGIC010000109.1:0-17976 GCF_034931105.1 Synechococcus sp. CCY9201
GCTGGAACTCAGGCAGAGACAGGCCCTTCTGGAACTGGATGCCGTTGCGCGCCATGGCCAGAACAGTATCTGCGTACCACTCTAGTCGGGACAAATGGCCTGCACGGAGCGAGCTGGGTAATCAAGTAAAGATATACCTGACACGCCCCCTGTAGAGCTTTGGCTTCCACTAGAGATTCTTGCGTTCAGGTGATCTTGTCGTTAGCATGCACCTTGTCGTTAACCCGCAAGCCATGGAGAGAACTATGGCAGATGCACGATCAGAAGCTAAGCGCCCAACTCGAGATCCTGCAGAGGACAACGCTTTCTTTCCTTCTCCCTATTCGTTAAGTCAATTCACGTCCACCAAGTCGAATCTGAGCGATGCCGACTATCCAGGTCGCTACACGGGTGGTCGCTGGAAGGTTCTGGTAGTTGGAGCCGATGAACGCTACCTGCTGACGGGCAACGGCACGATGTTCTCGACTGGTAATCACCCAGTGGAGACACTATTGCCGATGTATCATCTTGATAGGGCTGGTTTCTAGTTCGATATCGCGACGCTTTCAGGTGACCCGGTCAAGTTTGAGTTATGGGCGATGCCCACCGACGATGAGGAGGTGATGGGATTGTTTGCGAAGTACCGTGATCAGTTCAATATTCCGTTGAAGCTTGCGGACGTCGTGGAGAAGGCTCTCGGTGTTGATTCTGACTACATTGCTATCTTTATCCCCGGTGGTCATGGTGCCTTGATTGGCTTGCCTGAAAGCAAGGACATGACAGCCGCCCTTGAATGGGCCATGACGAACAACAAATTGATTGTCTCCCTATGTCATGGTCCTGCTGCTTTTCTTGCCGCTGGAGACAATTCACCTTTTGCCGGTTACAAGATCTGCGCCTTCCCTGATGATCTGGATGCTCAGACCCCTGGCATCGGCTATATGCCGGGTCATCTGACATGGAAGTTTGGTGAAAAGCTGAAGGCAATCGGATTCGAGATAGTGAATCATGATATCTCCGGCGCATTATGTCAGGATCGAATGATGCTTACCGGGGATAGCCCTCTTGCCGGCAACGCGCTCGGAAAGCTTGCGGCCAGTGCGCTTCTTGAAGCGATCGGCAATGACTAAGCCCAGCGGAGAGAGGTGCCGAGCGAATAACTCTCATGCTAAGAATCGCATCAACTCCGACTGGCAATTCTGATGTGCTGCATTGCCAGTCTGTTCTGCGGAACGTTAGGCGCCCGGTAGTGCCACCTGCAAGCCATTGGAATGGAGCACAGAGCTTGGCTGAATTCTCATTGCGCTCTGCCCGTCCTGATGAATTGCAGCAGATTGTCGCAATCGACGATCAAGCGACTGGGCTCTTTGCTGAGGCAGGACTCGATATTGCCTTAGACAAGGAACACCCCTTCGTCGTAGCCGAATCACTCCGGTGGGCTAATGCTATCGAAGAAGGGCGTGCTCATGTAGCGGTTAACTGCCAAGACATCCCGATAGGATTTGCTACGTTCAGCATTGTCGATGGAGAACCTTATCTCGATCAGCTTGCTGTACTACCAAGAAACATGCGATGTGGTGTTGGGACTTCGCTGCTAAATCATGCAATATCATGGAGTGGTGGTCGATCCCTCTGGCTCACAACCTACGCACACTTGCCATGGAACGGACCATATTATCAACGACATGGATTTGCTACGATCAAAGAATCTGAATGTGGGCCCGAGCTTCGCGCAGTTTTATGGGAGCAACGCCTAGCTCTGCCTAACCCGGATCAGCGGATTGCTATGGTGCGCCGTTTTCATTCCATCGGCACCTACGGCCATTCACCTGCCTCGCCACCGCAGATTGCCTACCCCCTTGGGTGATCCTTCGGCTTCGGCCTTCTGCGGCCAGGTGATGGCCAGTGTTCGGCGGCTGCGCTGAGGCGGCCCACCCTGAGCAACTCTTCGTGTCTGGAGCATTGAGAGCGGAAGCTCATCTGCTACATCGGGCTTTCCACTTTGCTGCCCTTGGGCTGGTTCTTGTTTGATCAGGAGGTCCTCAATAGTAGGCAGGCGCATAGTTCTGGCTGCTATAACGTTGAGAGCAATCTTACGTCGCGTGCAGCTTGGCTCAGTCGTCAGCTATTCATCTGAGGCGCTATGTCCGACCTGCATCAGGTCGTTCCATGGGGGCGTTCGCTTAGCGATTACACTGCCATGTCTTCGCTGGCTGATGCCGACATGGCGGTTCGAATCCTTGGCTGCGGGGATAGACCATTAAGCTTCAATGCTGAGGCAACCAGGCAAGGTGCAAGGATTCTGTCTTTCGATCCAATCTATAGGTTCGACAAGGCCGATATCGAGTCCCGTATCGCGGCGACCTATGAGCATGTGATTGATCAGGTCAGGCAGAACCAGGATGAGTTTCGATGAGGTGCAATCACATCAGTTCAGGATCTTGGGCGAGTGCGCATGGTCGCGATGCACGAGTTCTTGTATGATTATGCTGCTGGTTAGGTTGAGGGCCGGTATCAAGACGTAGAATTGCCTCTCTTCCGTTTCCTGATCGCGGATTTGACTTGACCCTTTGTTCGCACCTTCTTTTCTTGTGCAGCCGACAGCTGGGTGAAGCATTTCACCATTCTTCGCTGCTTGAGCTATGCCGAGTCGCCACGGAAGTCAGGGTGTTTCCCCTGCTTGCCTTGGGAGGTGTGGTTTCGCCATTTCTAGAGAGGAGTCTTGAGGCCCTGCGTGCAGCAGGTCGCCAGGTATTGATTGGGCATGTGAACGACGAATTCCAGCGAGGTGCATGCGAAATACTCCGGATCTTGTCTGATCAAGATTGGCATCAAGACCTAATGGAGAGCTGACAGAGTGGCTTGTCCAATTCTCTGCTGTTCTCCCTCCTGCTGGTCTGGCTGTATTCAGGCGCTGGGATGACGCTTCGGATCCTGCTCCGGCTGAGGGGCTTGCAGGGCCTTGGGCTCGTGCTCATGTTCTGCGCGATCTTCAGCGAACAGCTGCAGATCCTCAGCCAGTCCACGGCCAGTTCCTCCTGCCCCGAATCGCCACTGGCGGCTCAGGTCATGTCTTGATCCAGCCCGGGCAGCCAGTCTCTGAGCCCCAGGATCAGTTCAAACCGTTGCCGTGATCACTACCTGCCCATCCCTGAACCATCGCCAGCTCCGGCGCTCCGTTTTCTGCATTGCCGAGCGACGGTTCCCGCCTGAGGATGGTGTGATCCACGGCAGGGGAGTGGCCGGTGATTTTCGATGGCAGTGAGCAGCAGGCCAGGCTGATCCTTGGCGCGATGGCGGAGGTGGCCCGGGCTGGCGATGGTGAACTCACCGCCCTCGATCGCAGTGCCTTGCGTTCGGCGGCGCTGCTGGTGTTCCGGATCGGTACCGGACTGGATCTCCACAGCCTTGAGCGCGTTTCGCCGGCCCAGCTGGCCGAGGGTCTGGGGGAGCGGGGGAGCGAGGTGATCGTGCCGCTGGTGGTGATCGCCACGGTGGATGGGCAGGTGTCGCCCGCTGCGGCCGAGCGGGTGGCTGCCTATGCCGAGGCCCTCGGGGTCGAGGAGCCGGCAGTCCGCGATCTGCAGTCGCTGGTGCAGGGCGAGCTGGGGCTGGCGCGGGCCGACATGCTGCGCCGCAACCGGGCCAGCATTACCGGCGAGTGGGTGGAGGACGTGGCGAGCTTCGGTGAGTGGCTGCTGCCCTACCGGGATGCGTCGGCTCCGGAACTCAGCCAGCGCTATGAGGCGCTGGCTGCGAAGCCACCCGGGACCTTCGGGCGGGCCTTTCACGACTTCTACCGCGTCAACGGTTTCCCTTTTGCTGGGATGGAGGAGGCAGTGGCCGAAGCCTTCACCACGCCCCATGATGCCGCCCACCTGCTTTCGGGCTACGGCACGTCGCCGCAGGGGGAGCTGCTGGTGAGCACATTCACTGCCGGTATGCACCCAGTGGAGGCGCTGGCTGGGCACATCCTGCCGGTGATCGTGAGCTGGCACCTGGGCGTGCCGCTCGTGGAGCCTGCCGGCAGCGCCACGGGAGCTCTGGATGCGCGCAAGTTCTGGGTGGCGTGGAACCGCGGCGATGTCACCAGTGGCGACACGTTCAACCCTCCCTGGAACTTCTGGGAGCACGTGGATGAGCCGCTGGAGGAGCTGCGAGCGGCGATGGGGGTGCCGCCGCTTCAACCGGCGGATGCCGCTGATGGCGGTGTCAATCCGCCTTGAAGCTCACGCCCATCACGGGCGTGCCGGTTCCGAGCCTGGGCGTTCGGCCTTGATCCAACTCCCGAAGAGCTGATCACTGACTGCCACGATGCCTGGTCTCGCGCTCAAGACGAACAGTGCTTCGGCTGCCACCGATGCGCACAATCAGACCCGATGTGAGCTCGCTGTTCGTTGTGCCGTAGGGGCAGGACTTGCCCCTCTGGATCGTCTCGATCCCGATCATCTGGGGAACACTGTCTGAACGCATCATTGCTCAGATTGCTCTTGCGGGCCGTGTGGTGATCGATTCAGGAGTGATCGGCTGACCATGGCCATGGAGGCAAGGATTCTGGAGTCCCATGGCCGAACGACGCCGCAGGCAGGTGACGGACCCCTGCCTCTCGATGAACCCCATCTCCGCGGCAGCTTCGGCTCCTGCGCCGATCGGTCGCCGCTGGGAAAGGCCGGATGACCTGCTGCCAGGAGCGCTCACATCCGCTCCAGGGTGGGAATGCCGAGCAGCCCCAGCCCCAGCCGCAGGGTGTCGGCCGTGAGGCGGCAGAGCGCCAGGCGTCCAGGGCGGGCGGCTTCCTCAGCCTTGAGCACCGGCACCTGGTCATAGAAGCGGTTGAACACCTGGCTGAGTTCAAAGAGATAACTGCACAACCGGTTGGGCAGCAACTCCTGCTCCACCTCGGCCACCACCGCGTCGAACTTCAACAGTTCTCGCACCAGGGCCCACTCCTGAGGCTCACTGAACTGCAGGCTGGAGGCCTCCGCCTGGCCCGCCAGGTCGCCGCCCTTGCGGGCGATGCCGGCGATCCGCACCACGGCATAGAGCAGATAGGGGGCAGTGTTGCCCTGCAGCGCCAACATCCGATCAAAGCTGAACTGATAGTTGGTGGTCCGGTTCTGGCTGAGGTCGGCATACTTCACCGCCGCCAGTCCCACGGTGGTGGCGACATGGGCGATGAAGCTCTCCTCCTCCTGGCGCCCCTCCTCGGCCAGACGGCGTCGCAGATCCGCCTCGGCCCGCTCCACCGCTTCATCGAGCAGATCCCGCAGACGCACGGTGTCGCCCGCACGGGTCTTGAGCTTCTTGCCGTCGTCCCCTTGTACCAGGCCGAAGGGCACATGCTCCAGCTGGCCGTCTGCGGGGATCCAGCCGGCGCGCCGGGCCACCTGGAACACGCCGGCGAAATGGCTGGCCTGGCCCGCATCCGTCACGTAGATCACGCGGCGGGCGCCATCGCCGGCCGGGGGCTCGGCAAAGCGATAGCGGATGGCCGCCAGGTCGGTGGTGGCGTAGTTGAAGCCGCCATCGCTTTTTCGCACGATCACCGGCAGGGCCTTTCCGTCCTTGCCGCTCACCCCCTCCAGGAACACGCAGCCGGCGCCGTCGTCGGTCACCAGCAGACCGGTGGCTTCCAGGTCGCTCACCACGGCCTCGAGATAGGGGTTGTAGAAGGATTCGCCCCGTTCGCTGAGGCGGATGTCGAGCCGGTCGTAGATCTTCTGGAATTCCCGGCGGCTCTGGTCGCAGAGCAGGCCCCAGGCCTTCAGCGAGACCGGATCTCCCCCCTGCAGCTTCACCACCTCCTCGCGGGACGTCGCCTGGAAGACGGGGTCGTCGTCGAAGCGCTGCTTGGCCTGGCGATAGAAGGCCACCAGATCGCCCAAGTCCACCGCATCGGCGGTGATCAGCGCCTCGGGGGCCACCTGCTTGAGGTGGGTGATCAGCATGCCGAACTGGGTGCCCCAGTCACCCACGTGGTTGAGGCGCAACACCGGGTGGCCGCGGAACTCCAGCACCCGGGCCAGGCAGTCGCCGATGATCGTGGAGCGCAGATGGCCCACGTGCATCTCCTTGGCGATGTTGGGGCTGGAGAAGTCGACCACCACCGGAGCCGCCGGTGCTCCGCAGCCTTGATCGCTGCCGCCTTGGCCTCCGCCCACCTCCGCAGCCGCGGGAACGCCCAGGCGGGGGTCCCCAAGACGGGCCGCCACCTCGGCCGTGAGCCGCTCAGGGCGCAGGGTGAGGTTGATGAAGCCGGGCCCGGCGATCTGGGGCTCCAGGCAGAGTTCCGCGAAGGCTGGATCCGCCGCCAGTTCGTTCACGATCGCCGTGGCGATGGTACGGGGCGGCTGCTTCAGGGGCTTGGCCAGGGGCAGGGCGCCGTTGGCCTGGAAATCACCGAATTCGGGCTTGCTGGCCGCTGCCAACTGGGGATCCAGGCGCCGGCCATCTGCACGGGCCTCGGCGGCGGCCTGCGGAAACGCCCGCTCCATTGCCGCACACAGCTGGCTGTCGAGGGCTTGGGCGAGGCGAAGCATGGGGGAGGGCTGGAAGAGCGGCAAGCCTCCCGCCTGTGGCGGGAGAGGCCCTGATCATCCATCCGGACCGGCGGCACCCAGGTGGAGGCTTGGTGGAATGGATGGCTTGAGGCGCGGGTGATCGGGATGGCCACGTTGCAGGGCCCGTGAGACTCGCTTCGGATTCGGTCTGGACTTTCGACCGAAAGACCTCTGAAATGCACTGATGCCAGTGACTCACTGCTGGAGCATTCCCAGTCCGGGGGTGAGCTGTGCGTGGGCTGGGAATCGAGGTTGGATGAAGCCCAGAGTCAACCATTTTGGAGAGATCAGCCATGCAGGAAATTCACCCCGGCCATGATCTGGCCGACGCGGTCTTGTCGTTGAAAAGCTCAGGGTGTTCACTCTCCCCATGTCCACATTCATCTGTCTATCAAGGGAATCAGGACCTCGTCGCAGCCGTCAGATCGCTGACAAGCCTTTAACGCGACGGGCTCGGAATGCTTGATGGGGAAGCGGCGCTGCGCACACATTGCCCACTCTGTGACTTTTCAGGCCGGCACCTCTATGGGAGACGATCAGCACGGTTGTGCCACGAGCTCCGAAGCCCCTGGGCAGCCAGGATTGATCTTCTGTAGCATCTGTCACAACACTTCGTTCTGGCAGCACCTATACAAGTTCCGTTGACCTCGCTTGTTTCCGACAGGTCAACATTGGACGTTATTGCGTCCACCCCTCGGGGCAGTGAATGCTTCTCGCTTCTTCGTCGTCTGTCTTGTTCCAGTACCTTCCCTGTTGAAGTGCTCCCTCTGGCTGGACATCTTGACTGAGGCGTAGTCTCATCGTCCATTCCCCTGGGGCCCTACCGGCAGGCTCTGCTTAGTTGGCGCCAACTTGATTCCACAGCTGCTTTTTCTCTTCCCATGGCCATCACTTCATGGCACCCGACAGGGTTGTCCAGGCAGGCCACCGTCCAGGTAGTGGGCTGATCGGTTGCTTCATCAACGCCATCCGTGGCTGAGGCGCCTAACTCTTTCGTTCCCAGTTCCAATTCAGTAGCACCTCAAAGATGGATTACGTCTTACCAAATGAACTCGTTGACGGCATGATTGCTGCCGGCGGCAAGAAATCCGGCGTCAGCATCAAGAATCTGTTGCTGCGAGGTTTCTACTCCGGATCCGTTCTCGGTCTGGCCTTGTGCCTTGCCCTCACGATCATGGTTCAGACCGGAATACCGTGGATCGGGTCTCTGATCTTTCCTTTCGGATTCGCCAGTATCGTGTTGTTCGGCATGGAACTGGTCACCGGTAACTTTGCCTTGCTTCCTATGGCGGTCTGGGCAGGTAAGACCACTTGGAGCAAAACCATCCGGAACTGGATCTGGGTCTGGATCGGCAATTTCCTCGGTACAGGCCTGGTGGGCATCCTGTTTGCCATCAGCCTCACAAGTGGTGGAACTGCAGATCTGGTTGCAGGGTCAGGGGATTGGGTTGCGGTCGCCAACAAGATCATCGGCCTGAATAAAGCCAACGTGATCGTCAAGTATCAGTCCCTCGGTGTCCTTGGTTTCTTTCTTGCCTTTGTCCGAGGCCTTATTGCCAACTGGTTGGTCTGCCTTGGTGTCACACTGGCGCTCGTCAGCAAAAGTGTTCCTGGAAAGATCCTTGCCTGCTGGCTGCCAATCACGGCGTTCCAGGCTCTCGGCATGGAACATATTGTGGTCAACATGTTCCTGCACACCACGGGGCCTCTTCTGGGCTCTGGCGTAAGTTTCGGACAGATTGCATTTTGGAATTACCTGCCTGTCACCATGGGAAATATTGTTGGTGGGATGGTGTTCATCGGTATGCTCTTCTACAGCACCCATCGCACAACGGTCAGCAATGTGCTGCCCACGGTGCATGATGAGAAGCTTGAGCGTGAGTTGGCTGCCGAGCTTGGCGCCCGTTGATGATCTGGGTAAGCTGATTTAAAAGTCGACTTTCTCAACGGCTTTCAACAATCAGCAAGGTCTCCAACGATCAGACCCGTCGCATTGCGACGGGTCCTTTTTCGTTACTGGCTGATTCGGCCGGTGGGCACGCGCAGCGCCTGGATCACCACTTCTTGTAAGGCAGGAACTTGCCGCACATGGTGATCTTCACTCGGTCCCCGGCGGGATTGGCTTCTTTGTCCACGTGCAAGGTGAAGTCGATCGCGCTCATAATGCCATCGCCAAACTTCTCCTGGATCACATCCTTGAGTGGCATGCCGTACACCTGCATGATCTCGTAAAAACGATAGATCAATGGATCAGTGGGAATCACCGGATCCAGCGATCCCTTGGTAGGGAAATCCTGCAATGCAGCGATGATTTCCGCATCCAGGTCCAGCAGCTCACCCAGTTGGGTTGCCTCGTCCGCCGAGGCGGTGGCCTGGAGATAAAACAGGGAGGCTACCCAGACTTCGTCGCGGCCCAGCTTGGCGCCCAGGTCGGCAAAGCTCATTCCCTTGGCTTTTTTGGCAGCCAGCAATGCAGAGATCATTGTGTCTTGGTTCGCAGTCATGAACAACGGTTGTCGTGATGTCCGCTACCGCATCAGGCCGTGCCATTGGATCATGGCCTGATGTCAGTTGCGAACTCCTGACTATCGATTGATCGACGCGTCTTGCTGGCATCAATCACTACAGATCTGGATTTCACCAGGCCTTTTGGATGATTTTCATACAGACGTCGTCCGATGGTCTGATTGGAATGAGGTCGACCTGTGTGAGCTGCCGGATGGTTCATGCCCTCATTTCCTACCTTCGCCATCTAGGCCTGTTTGAGCCAGTCCCCTCTCTGATCCTCCAGCGGCTCTACGTCGCTGCCGGCCGTGATCATCCTGCCCACCCCCGCCACGGTCGCTACGACGGCCTCACGGCCTGTGAGTGACCGCGGCGTTCGGCACCGTCCCGATGGTCCTGGGTAGTGAGATGGGTGGTACAGCATGACGCTGTCATGAAACTCCTGGGCCGCAACAGCAGCAGGGTCCATGCTGATGCTGACGATCCGGACGGCCCCATTCGGGGTCTCAGAGCATGACGCACCTGATCACCGATCCCGGCCGCTTTGCGGTACAGGCCAAGGCTGGGTTCGTGGCTGCGAATCGCCGCCGGGTGCGGGCCGTGGCGGGTGGTGTCGTGCGTGCCTCAGGCCTCGTCAGGGGACGGGTGGCCGTGGTGACCGGCGGTGGGTCCGGCCACTATCCCGCGTTCATGGGCTTTGTCGGGATGGGCATGGCCGCCGGTGCCGCCTGCGGCAACATCTTCGCGTCGCCGTCGGCTGGCCAGATCGTCAGTGTGAGCCGTGAGGTGAATCGGGGCGCTGGTTTCCTGCTCACTTTCGGGAATTACACCGGCGACATGTTGCAGTTCGGCCTGGCGGCGGAACGCCTGCGTTCCGAGGGCCACGACGTGCGCATTGTGGCGGTGAGTGATGACATCGCCAGTGCCCCGCCCTCCGCCATGAATCAGCGCCGTGGCATTGCCGGCGGGCTGGCGGTGTACAAGGTGGCCGGTGCGGCTGCCGAAGCAGGCCTGGACCTGGATGCGGTGGAGAGGCTGGCCCGGCGGACCAATGCCCGCACCCGAACCCTCGGTGTGGCCTTCAGCGGCTGCACCCTGCCGGGGGCGGAGTCTCCCTTGTTCTCTGTGCCGGCGGGCCGCATGGCCGTGGGGCTGGGCGTGCACGGCGAGCCGGGGCTGGAGGAGCGTCCTCTCCCCGACGCTGCCGGACTGGCGGAGCTGCTGGTGGCTGCGCTTCTGGCGGAAAGCCCGGATGACATACCGCCCCAGGAGGCTCGGGTGGTGGTGCTGCTCAACGGGTTGGGCGGGTTCAAATATGAGGAGCTGTTCAGCCTCTTCGATGCGGTGGCAAGCAATCTTGAGGCCAGGGGCGTGCGGATCGTCGATGCCGAATGTGGCGAACTGGTCACCAGCCTGGAGATGGCCGGGCTGTCTCTCAGTCTCTTCTGGCTCGACGATGAGCTCGAGCCGTTCTGGCAAGCCCCAGCCTACAGCGCTGCTTTCCAACGCGGCCATCCGACACTCGGCCCGACGACCGCTCCGGAACGGGAGGCAGACGCTCCTGCCCCGATTCCGCCGGCATCAGCGCGCGACAGTCCAGCTGGCCAGGGGGATCAGCTGATCTGGGCCCGTCGGGTGCTGGAGGGCCTCCAGAAGGCCCAGGCAGCGTTGGAGGCGAGCCACCAGGAGCTGGGCCAGCTCGATGCCATCGCAGGAGACGGCGACCATGGCCTGGGCATGGTGCGGGGCGTCGGTGGGGCGGTGGCTGCTGCCCAGCGGGCGGTGGACGACCAGGGCAGCGTGGCCCGTGTCTTGCTGGAAGCCGGAGAGGCCTGGTCTGAGCAGGGCGGCGGCAGCTCCGGTGCCCTCTGGGGCATTGGTCTGGCGGCTGCCGGCAATGCCCTCGCCGCGGCGGATCGATTGGATCCAACCGCCCTGGCCGGAGCCGTCGCCGCCGCTCTTGGCGCCATTCGGAATCTCGGCAAGGCCCAGGCTGGCGACAAGACCCTGGTCGATGCCCTGATCCCTTTCTCGGAACGGTTGAGCAGCGGTATCGCCCAAGGGGAGTCGGCTGCCAGGGCCTGGTCTGAGGCGGCCAGCTGCGCAGTGCATGCTGCCCAGGCCACAGCCGAGCTGTTGCCCCGACTGGGTCGAGCCCGATCCCATGGCGCCAGGAGCGTCGGCCACTCCGATCCAGGCGCCGTTTCCCTGGCGGAGGTGTCGGTGGCCGTTCAGATCTGAGCCTGGCCTGGGCGCCTCAGGACCCTTGCCCACCCCATGGAGAGGCATCGTGTCGATGGCAATGGGCTGGAGGCGAAGATTTCAGGATGCGCCCAGGAAATCGCGCTTGCCGAGGACCACACCGTTGTGGCGCAGGATGTTGTAAGCGGTGGTGACGTGGAAATAGACGTTCGGCAGCACGAAGCTGCTCAGAAAGGGCCAGCCCGGCATCGTGATCGTCTGATCGCGGCCGATCGGCACTGTGATCAGCCGTTCTTCCGAGCCGTTCAGCTGTTCCGTCGGCACGCTTTCGATGAAGGCGATCGTGTGCTGCAGCCGCTCGATCAGTTCGGCGAAACTGGTTTCGCTGTCCTCCACCGCTGGCGCTTCGGATCCGGCCAGCCGGGCGACCCCTCGGCGGGCGATGTCCGAGGCGATCTGCACCTGACGCACCAGGGGGAACATGTCGGGATAGAGGCGGCTCTGCAGCAGCACCGCCGGATCGATGCTGTGGGCTTCCGCGTGGGCCTGCCCCTTGGCGAGCACGGCGGCGAGATTGGTCAGCGTCCGCGTCAGCGGCAGCACCGACGCATCAACCATCGAGAGTTGCATCGGTAAGACAGCGGAATCTCTGAGATCTCACAACCCTAGGGGCCCTGCTCGCGTCATCCCCCTGCCTGCTTCGGCCGAAAACCAGCCTGCTCAAGGGCGGAAAGAGCCGCGGCCACCTGATCGCCCTGGAGTTCGATCACGCCATCTTTGAGGGTGCCGCCGGTACCGGCGGAGGCCTTCAGCTGCTTCAGCAGGGTCCTGCTTTCAGCCTCGCCGATCTCCAGCCCGGTGATGGCGGTCACCAGCTTGCCGCCCTTGCCCGCTTTGGTGCGTTGCACCCGCACCCGCTGCTGGGCACGTGGCTGGGCGGCGGCATCCCCCGCACCAGCGCGCTGCAGGCTTTCCGGCCGGCTGCCGCCACTGCTGAATTCGGTCCAGCCCCCCTTGGCCATGGCTCCATCCTTCGCTACCACCCACTCCAGCGCACCGCCCTTCCACTCCGCCAACGCCCCCACCGTGGATCTTCCCCCCCTGCAGCTGGAAATGCTGCGGATCGGCCTGCAGGGCGAACCTGCCGCCGCTCTCTGCCGCAAGGCGCCGTTGCGACCCGACAGCCTCCGTTCCTCCGTGTCCGGAGCAGCCGACTGCACCCTCGAGCCGGACTGGCTGCGTATCGATGAACCGCCCGGCTGGCCGGTGGCGCCGCCGCCACCGCCCTGAGCACGGCTTCCTACGCTGGGATCACCCCGTCCAGCCGCCGGTGACCAGCACCCTGTCAGCGCAGACCCCAGCCCCGGGGCAGCCCGATGCCACGGCCCTCGACCCGTCGGCACGGCCCACCCCGGCCGGTCGCTTCGGGCGGTATGGCGGCCAGTACGTGCCCGAAACCTTGATGCCGGCCCTGGCGGAACTGGAGCAGGCGGCGGCCGAAGCCTGGGCCGATCCAGGCTTCACCGATCGGCTGAATCACCTGCTGCGCACCTACGTGGGCCGGCCCACGCCCCTTTACGAGGCCGAACGACTCACGGCCCACTACGCCCGTCCCGAAGGCGGTCCGCGCCTCTGGCTGAAGCGGGAAGACCTCAACCACACCGGCGCCCACAAGATCAACAACGCCCTAGGGCAGGCACTTCTGGCCCTGCGCATGGGCAAGCAACGGATCATCGCCGAGACCGGCGCCGGCCAGCATGGCGTGGCCACCGCCACCGTCTGTGCCCGCTTCGGCCTGGAGTGTGTGATCTACATGGGCGCCGAAGACATGCGCCGCCAGGCTTTGAACGTCTTCCGCATGCGGTTGCTGGGGGCGACCGTGCAACCCGTCACCGCGGGTACCGCCACCCTCAAGGACGCCACCAGCGAGGCCATCCGCGACTGGGTCACCAACGTGGAGACGACCCACTACATCCTCGGCTCGGTGGCGGGGCCGCACCCCTATCCGATGCTGGTGCGCGACTTCCATGCCTGCATCGGCCGGGAGGCGAAGGCGCAGTGCCAGGAGGCCTTCGGTCGCCTGCCGGACGTGCTGATCGCCTGCGTGGGCGGGGGCTCCAATGCCATGGGCCTGTTCCACCCCTTCGTGGAGGACATCTCCGTGCGCCTGATCGGGGTGGAGGCCGCCGGCGACGGTGTGGCCACGGGTCGCCACGCCGCCACGATCACTGAAGGGCGCGTCGGGGTGCTGCATGGCGCCATGAGCCTGCTGCTGCAGGACAGCGAAGGCCAGGTCCAGGAGGCCCATTCGATCAGCGCCGGCCTCGACTACCCGGGAGTGGGCCCCGAACACAGCTACCTCAAGGAGATCGGCCGGGCCGAATACGGTGCCGTGACGGACGCCGAAGCCCTGCGGGCGCTGCAGTTGGTGTGTGAACTCGAGGGGATCATTCCGGCCCTCGAAACCGCCCACGCCTTCGCCTGGCTCGAGACCCTCTGCCCCACCCTTGCCCCCGGAACGGAGGTGGTGCTCAACCTCTCAGGCCGCGGCGACAAAGACGTCAACACCGTGGCCGACAAGCTGGGCGGCAGGCTCGAGGGCTGAGTCAGAGGGGATCCTCTTCCCAGGCGAAACGCGGCAGGCGGCGCAGGCCGTCCTGCATGCTGCGGGCCCAGATGTCCATCGAGCGGCCGATCTCCGGTGCCCCCTTGGAGAGCTTGATGCGGCGCGAGATCCGAAGCTCGTCACGGGGCATCAGGGCCACCTCAAACGGCGGGCCCACCGTGAGGTTGGAGCGTCGCGTGATGATCTGGGAAATCAGGCACAGCCTCGCCGCATCCTCCAGGGACAGGCCGCAATGCCCCACGAAATCAAGCGGAGGCTTGCCGTACTTGCTTTCACCGATCTGCAGGAAGGGGGTTTCGCGGGTGGCCATCACCGCGTTGCCCTGGGGGTAGATCAGAACCAGGCCATGGCGGTCACCGCGGATCTGGCCGCCCAGGATGAAGCTGGCTTCGGCACTGGCTCCCGACTGCCGCAGGGTATGGCCGTATTCCTGCTGAACCGCCACGCTGACGCGACCCACATAGTCGGCCGCTTCAAACAGGAAGCGGGCGCTGAGCAGGTCGGGCAGGGATGAGTCCCGCAGACCCACGGCCTCTCGATCCACTCCCTCCCGACCCACTGCCGCGCGATCCACTGCCTGCCGGTCCAATCCCTCCCAGTCCGCTGCCGCCCGGGAGGACGGGTTCCCGGCTTTGACGGAGCTGGTCACCGAGGCGAAATCAGAAGCCCAGGCAGCGAGCGGTCCGGCAGCCGGTGCCGTGGAGCCGGTTGCCGCATCAGGACTGATGGGGCAGGAATCGGCGAACACCTCCGTTTCCTGCGGTGGTTGGCTCGGTTGCTGCATCAGGCTGGAGCCGATGCCCACCGCTGGGCCACTGCCCACGCCAGGGGGGGTGCTCACGCCCTTGGCCAGCAGATCACGGTGGATCCGGTTCAGCACCGCCTGGGTGGTGGCGAGGTTGCCGGCGGCCAGGAGCACGAACAACCGGTCTTCTGCCGGCTGAAACACGTGCATCTTGCTGTAGGTGGAGATGTAATCCACCCCGGCGTTGGTCCGGGAATCAGATGCGAAGACCAGCCCCGAATCGAGAAGAAAGCCGACGCAATAGGTCATTCCGGGGTCGGGAGGAAAGAGGGGCGGGCAGGGTCCATCCGGCAGCCGCAGCCCTCAGCTGAGCAGGCGTTGCAGAATCGAGGCTACCGATCGGACTGTCGCCCGAGCCGTGGCGTACGCCATCCGCATCGGTCCGATCAGGGCAACATGGCCCAGGCCACCGTCGCCGCTGCGATAACTGGCCTGCACCACGGCGCAGTCATGCAGGGCGACGTGGGGGTGTTCGCGGCCGATCCAGATCGCATCCCCTTCAGGGCCGAGCACCTGCCGCGGCCGCTCTTCTACCAGTTGCACAAGTGGCCGCAGGCTGGCGGTGCGGCTGAATTCCGGCTGTCCAAGCAATCCCCCCAGTCCGATCGCGAGGGCGTTATCAGCATCATCGGCATCGCTGCTGGCACGGCTGGCCAGGGCCTGGCGCAGCACCCGGCCACTGCGCTGCAGCTCGCGCGGCAACTGCTCCCAGGAGATGCCGGGCTCCCCCGGCCGGCGCAGTTGCTGATTGGCCCAGCGCTCCAGCACAGGCAACTCCAGCTCCGTTTCGCCCGGAAGGCGCACGTTGAGGCTGGTGGCCACCGCCGGGGCCTGCACCAGAAACACCAGCAGGCGATCGTGGCTGCCCATCAGCCGGATCGCCTGGAGCCGCGGCTCGGCCCGTTGCGGCCGGGTGATCAGGCTGAGCAGCCCGGTGAGATCGGCCAGCCGCCGGCCGAGGTGACGCAGCAGGTCGTCCAGGCTGGCCCACTGAAGGCTGAGGCCGGTGAGTTCACGCTCCAGTTGCAGGGCAGCCGCACCGGGGGCCGGCAGCAGCTGATCCACATAGGTGCGGTAGCCCCGCTCGCTGGGGATACGGCCGGCGGAGGTATGGGGCTGGGTCAGCAAGCCCCGCTGTTCCAGGGCGCCCATGGCCGATCGCACCGTGGCCGGGCTGGCGGGGAGGCCGAAGCGACGCACCAGGGTGCTGCTTCCCACCGGCTCCATCGTGTCGACGTAGTGCCTCACCGTGGCTTGAAGCACCTGCTGTTGGCGGCGGGGCAGGCTGTCCACGGGAAGGGGCCGGCACGGACCCGGTCAGAGTGGCGTTGAGCTTAGAGAGCTTCCAGCGCCTGCGCCAGACTGGAGATCAGTAGCGGGGCACGCTGGGATCCACAAGCACGCTCCAGGCGTCGATGCCCCCCCGCAGATTCCAGACCCGCTCATAGCCCTGTGTCTCCATCAACCAGCAGCCGAACTGCCAGCTGCGCACGCCGGCATGACAGAGCACAACGATGTCGGCCTCCGGATCGAGCCGCTGCGGCAGCTCCGCCAGCCACTCCTGGGAGCGGCTGAGTGGTAGGTGCACCGTGGGATGGGATAACCGGGCCAGCGCCAGTTCCTGGTCCTCCCGCACATCCACCAGTTGCAGGGGGCGTTCCGCCTGCAGCCATTGCTGCAGCTCGCTGGCGCTGAGGGAGCTCGGGCTGGCGGAGGCCATGGCGTGGGGGAGTGGGCGGTCAAGGTAGGGGCTTGGCATCAAGATGGGGCCACCTTGCGTAGGGCGCATGAAGGCCCGCCCCTTCCTGGCGGTCGTGCTGCTGGTGGCGGTGTTGCTGCTGAGTCTCGGCCTGGCGGGCTGGTGGCTCGTCTGGCAGCGCAGCCCCCTCCAGCTCCAGCGTCAGCCCCTGGTGGTGCCGCTGTCAGCCCGCTTTGTGCCCCGCTCCGCCCCCCTGGCCCTCTACCTGCTGGCGGATGGCAACCAACCGGTCGACTACGCCCGCGCCGTTGCCCCCACCCGCCAGCGCCGACCATCAGCCGAGGCTGTGGCGCGCCTGCGGGATGGCGCCTTCGCGGCTGCCGGAATCGATTACAGCGGTGAACTGGCCGAGTGGCTCGGCCCCGAGATCACCCTCGCCCTGCTGGAGACCGGCGCCGATCCCGGCGACACAGGCTGGCTGCTGGCCCTGCGCAGCCGCGATGACCAGGGCGCTCGCCGTTTCCTGCAGCGCTTCTGGCAGACCCGCAGCCTGGCGGGCACCGACCTGCAGATCAGCCGCTACCGCGGCATGGGCCTGATCAGCGGCCGCGGAGCCCTGCTGGGGCAGGAGCCCGCCCCCCTGGCCACGGCCCTGATCGACGATGACCTGGTCCTGATCGGATCGGGCCGTGGCGTGCTGGAGCAGGCGCTCGACGTCTCCCAGATCGATGAACTCAACCAGGCCGCCAGTTCCCGCTTTCAGCAGCAGCTGCAGCAGCTTGAACGGGGCGTGGTTGTGGTGCAGGCCCGGCCCGAGGCTCTGCAGCGCTGGCTGGGCCTGCCGGCCTCCCTCGCCGATGACAGCCGTGTCACGGATCTGGTGGCCGCCCTGCGGCCCCAGGGCACCGCTCTGGTGGTGGATGCCCTGCTGGGCTGGAAGGAGCCGGGCCTGCAGCTCGATCCGGCCGAACCCGAGGGACCGCTGAACCAGCTGCGGGGTTCCTCGCGCCAGCTGCTGCTGCTGCAGAACCCGGCCAGCCTGCTGGCCTCACCGCTGGCGCCGGCGCTGGCACCCCTGGCCGGGTCATCAGACGAGGAGTGGTTGCCGGCCCTGGTGGCGACCCGTGATGCCGGTCCCCTGCTCTGGAGCGAGACCGCCGATGGCTGGGTGCTGGGCACAGCGGCCGACCGACCCGCTCTCGCCGACCTGGCGGCCGATCTTGAGCGGCAGGGGCTGGTGATGGCGCCTCTGACACTCGCCTCCCGTGGTACCGACCCGGTGCAGGTGTGGACCCGGCTGAGCCTGGCGGACGGTCGTGGCGATCGCCAGCTGCAGGCCTCCCTGGCCGGCGCCCGCAGCCAGTCCGGTGCCTGGGCCTGGTGGGGGCAGAACCTGGCGGTGCTCGACCGGCAGCAGTCGGCCCGGGGGCTTCCCCATGCTCGTCTGGAGCAGCTCACCGCCCTGGCGATGCCCTCGGCCCCACTGCAGCGGGCCATGGCCGCCGCTCCGGCCCGCGACTGGATCGAGGGCTGGCAACCCTGGCGGCTCCTCTCCGGTCTGGCCGGCACTCGCCTGAGCGAGCCGGTGCAGGGGGCCTCC